>NZ_JAUNSF010000109.1 GCF_030539355.1 Sutterella sp. | reverse complement strand
ATATGTCCTTCGTACTCTGTCGCATCCCCAACCATGTCGGCGACTGCTGCATGGCACTTCCCGGACTCCGCCTTCTAGAAGCCAGCGGCTTCACTCCTGTCCTGACCGGCAAGCGCTGGGCCGAGGATCTGCTGGCCGGCACCGGATGGCGTTTTGAGCCGATCGAAGGCCATGTCTCAGAGGATCTTTCCCGCATCCGCAACATCGCCAAGTTCTTCGGGGGGCATCCGCAGGGACTGCTTTTCCCGAACTCCTTCAACTCCGCACTGCTTTACTGGGTCGGCAGCATCCGCAGCACGGGCTTTCCGACGGATTTCCGCAGGATGCTGCTCGCACAGTCCGTTCCCGAACCGGGAAAGATGCATGAGGTGGAGCGTTTCTTCACACTCGCCCATGAAGCCATTGAAGCCTGGGGAAAAACGCCGGCCTGGGACAAGGTGCCTCCGCAGCTTGGACTCACGCCGCTCAAGCGTCATGAGGCCGGAGCCCGAAACCTGATGGAATCCAACAACATTCCTCAGAAATTTGCGCTCCTTGCCCCCGTTGCCCGCGGTCTGCACCACGGCAAGAAGAAGCACTGGGAACACTTCAACGCGCTCTGCGCTCCGCTTCGGCAGATGGGCATTGAGCCTGTCGTCTTCCCCGCAGTGCGCGAGGTGGATCAGGTCAAGGCCGCCTGCCCGGATGCCAGGATCTGCCCGCCCACGACGCTCGGCACGCTTGCCGCGCTCGCGAAGCGTGCGAGCGTGGTCATAGCCAATGACTCAGGCCTCAGCCATGTCGCCGCAGCCGTCGGCGCAACGCAGATCACCCTGATCGGCGTCACGGATCCGACGCGCACGAGCCCCTGGAACCCGCATGCCATGGTGCTCGGGAGCCTGGAGAAGGGCTGGCCCACGCTGGACGAGGTGCTCGCGGCAGTGGAGAAATCCGTCAGAGGCTGATGCCTTTGACGGGCTGCACCACTTTCTGCCTGATGCGTTCCTCAAGCAGGCGCATCTTTTCGGTCTGGTCCTTCCTGGTGTTCTGTCTGTGCCACAGGTGATAGACAGGTATGCCGCCGAAGCGACCGGATCGAAGCGGAACGCCTGCGTTGATCAGGCGAATTGCCATGTCGGAGTCCTCCTGTCCCCAGCCTTCGAAACTTTCATCCTGACCGCCGACTTTCAGGAAGTCTTCTCTGCTCAGACCCCAGTTGCAGCCGCGCAGATGCTGCCAACGGCTTCCCGCACGATTACGCAGGAAATTGCCGAGCGGCAGGACGGTCGCCGCAAAGGACCGGTTGCACTTGCCCGCACGGCAGAGCTCGCGGGCGGCGCGCCACGAATCGAACTGCTCGAATTCGACCGACTCACCTTTATCAAGAAGCTCCTTGGTAAACAGCTCCTCGAGCAGGATGCGCGGACCGACGATCGTGCGCCCCTGCTGAATCAGTGAGCGATAGCGACCGATGAAATCCTTCGGGACGATGCAGTCCCCGTCAATGAAAATGAGGAAATCTCCCGTCGCCTTTTTCACCGCCTCATTGCGGGATCGCGCCAGACGGAAGCCTTTGTCCTCCTGCCAGGAATGAATGACCGGGACGGAGGAACGCGCGGCCATTTCCTCAATCAGTTTCCGTGTTTCCTCGCCGGATCCATCATCCGCCACGACGATCTCAAAGTCTCCGTCCGTCTGCCTCATGAGCGACAGAAGGGAAAGCCTCAGTGCCGAGGGCCAGTTGTAGGTCGAGACGATGACTGAAATTTTCATTGAACTTTCTCCGCCGCCTTGGACAGCGTCAATCCGGAATCAGGACCCGCTGTCCTGTTTCTCCGCGCCGCCACGGACCATTTCCTCGGCGAGCACCTTGGTCTTCTGAGTGATGAGCAGACCGCCGAGCATTCGAGCGATCTCATCAACACGGGGCTGTCCTGAGAGTTCCTTCAGGTAGGAAAGCGTTTCAAAGCCGTCGGAGACCTTCTCCACCTTGAGGTGATGATCACCGCAGGCCGCGACCTGCGGGAGATGCGTGACGCAGAGCACCTGACGCGTTTCGCCGAGGCGCTTCATCATCCGCCCCACCACCTCGCCGGTGGCGCCGCCCACGCCGCTGTCGACCTCGTCGAAGATGAGCGTCGGCACGGAACTGCTCTTCGAGGCCAGCGTGAAGATCGCAAGGCCGATGCGGGAAAGCTCGCCGCCGGAGGCGACCTTCGCCAGAGGGCTCACGTCCACCCCGGGATGACCCGCCATCAGGAACTCACAGCGCTCCGCGCCGTGCTCCGAGGGCGGCGTGTCAATGAAGGTCACCTCAAACCGGCCACCCTTCATCGAGAGTTTCTGCATCTCGGCCGTGACGGCCTTGGCAAAGCCCTTCGCCGCGGCCCGGCGCAGACGGGAAAGTTCCGCCGCTGCCTTGTCATAGGCCGCACGAGCCGTTTTCTCGTCCGCCTTCAGCTGGTCAAGATTCTCCTCGTTCCGGAGTTCCGCGAGCCTTGCCCGACTCGACGCCTCAAGCTCATGGAGAAGCTCGGGCTCAGTGCGGTACTTGCGCGCAAGGTTGAAGTACTTGGAAAGCCTTCGGTCAACCTTCTCGAAGCGGCTTCCGTCACTTTCGGTCCGGTCAAGAATGTCCTCCAGGTCTCCCGCAGCATCGTCGATGAGATCCGAAATCGTCGAGAGGGTCTCGCAGACGTTTTTCAGGCGCTCGTCGTACTCGGCGAGTCCCTCGAGTTTCATCTGCGCCTTGGTGACGAGATCCCCGGCGGCGTCCTCGCCCTGCGTGAGCCATTCGATCGATTCGTTGAGGCCTTCCGTGATGGCCACGGCATGCGCGAGACGGTTGTGCTCCTGATTGAGCGACTCCCACTCGTCCTTCTTCGGGCCCAGCGAGTCCAGGTCCTCGAGGAGCCATGTCAGCTGCTCAATCCGGCCCGCGCGGACCTCTGCGCTTGATGTCGCCTCGGCCAAGCGCTTCGCCTTTGCGTTCCACGAGGCAAACGCCGCCTTGACAGCCTCCAGCGCCGCGCCGTCCTCGGCGCAGGCGTCAAGAATCCGCAGCTGACAGGCGGGCTTCAGGAGCAGCTGATGCGCATGCTGGCCCTGAATATCGACCATGGTGTCGCCGAGTTCACGCAGCTGCGAGAGCGTCACCGTGATGCCGTTGATCCAGGCCCGGGAGCGGCCGTTGCGATCAATGCTTCTGCGAACGAGAACACTCTGTGCGCCGGCCTCAAGCAGTTCGTTCTCCGCGAGCCAGGTGCGGGATGCGTCCGAGAGACTGAACTCGGCGACGATGTTCGCGCGCTCCGCCCCTTTTCTGACGAGCTCGGAATCGGCACGTGCGCCTCGGATAAGCTGAATCGCATCGATCAGGATGGATTTGCCTGCACCGGTCTCGCCGGTGAGCACCGTGAAGCCGCCCGCGAGATCAAGCGAAAGCTGATCCACGATGACGAAGTCCTTGAGGCTTAGCGTCGTGAGCATCTTGATATCCTGATCCGAGTAGGAGCCTGACAGTCACTCGCCCGAGTCGTCGCGGCGCGCAATGCGCTTCACGCTCGCCGGGGAGAAGTTCCACTTGAGCTTGCGGCGCAGCAGTTCGAAATAGTCATAGTTGAGCGGATGGAGCATCTCGATCTTCCGGTCGGAGCGCTCGATCCGGAGCACGTCACCGGGAAGCACGTCGCAGAATTCCTGCATGTCGAAATAGGCGACTGCGTCACGGGCCTTCACAAGCTCGATCTCTATGCGCAGGGTCGCCGGGATGACGATCGGGCGGTTGGAGAGCGTGTGGGGCGCGACCGTGACAAGCTGCACGGCATCGAGCGACGGATAGAGAATCGGGCCGCCGGCGGCGAGCGCATAGGCGGTCGAGCCCGTCGCGGTCGAGCAGATGATGCCGTCCGCGGACTGGCTGCTCATCTGACGTCCGTCAACATAGATGATGAAGTCCACCATGCCACCCGCACGACCGTGGCTGAAGCCGAGGTCGTTCACGGCGAGGTTCTGGTAGATGGGCTTCCCGCCGCGGAGCACCGTTCCCTCAAGGAGGTGACGCTTGTCGGATGAGCACTCGCCGCGAAGCATCGCGGGCAGCACCGTGTCCATGTCCTCGAGCACCACGTCGGTGATGAAGCCGAGACGTCCCGCGTTGAGGCCGATGATCGGACGCTCCCACTCGGAGATGTCACGCGCGACGCCGAGAATCGTGCCGTCGCCGCCGAGAATCACCGCGACCTCGCAGAGCTCGCCGAGCTTCGCGCGTGTGTAGCCCGTGAGCTTCCTGCTCTTCGCGAGAGCCTCGGCGACGCGCTCCTCAACGAGCACCTCATGGCCGGCGTCCTCAAGAACGCCGATCAGGTGCTCGAGCACGACGGCCTGGCTGTCAGTGGGCTTGACGAATATGCCGATTTTCTTCATGGATGTTCAGAGGTCAGAGCTCGCCCGAGTAATGCTTCAGGAAATAGTACTTGACGTACTTGTTCATCGTATAGAAGGCGTGATTCATCGAGAAGATGAATCCAGCCTTGCCGTCGAGAAATCCCCGGTTGATGAAGTACACCTTGATGAAAGCCCAGACGGGGCGGAGCATGATGTCCTTGACGAAGGACACCGACTTGCCGCGCTCAAGATACTTTTCCGCGGAAAGCTCCGTGTAGGTGTTGAACTTGTTGAAATAAAGCTTCCAGTTCCGGTAGGGGTAGTGCGTCAGACCGCCCTCGCGGATCCTCACCTTTTGGCAGCTGACCCGGATCTCCTCATGCACCTGTCCGTGGACCGTGACCGTGCTCTTCGGCATGAAGCGGCACACCCAGTCGGGACGCAAAATGCCGTGGGTCACCTGGATATGACGGAATGCGTTGTGCCTCTGGACCTCGTAGGCCCGGTCATCCTCCGAGGCAGCGCGCTGAAGCGCCTCGGCAAGCTGAGGCGTGACCCGTTCGTCCGCATCAATGAGGAACACCCAGTGTCCGGTCGCCTGCGCGATCGCAAAGTTCTTCTGCGCGGCCCAGTCTCCGGCGAGCGCGCGGTTGAAAACCTTCGCGCCGAGAGAACGGGCGATCTCGACGGTTCTGTCCGTGCTGCCGTCATCAACGACAATGAGTTCGTCGGCGAAGGCGCAGCTCTTGAGGCAGGCCTCGACATTGACCTCCTCATTGCGCGTGAGCAGCACGGCGGATATGGTCTTTTTCACGGGCGGGCTCCTTTTCCTTGAGGCCGGTGTCTGACGAATGCTTGGGAATAAAGCATACCGCCTGATGCGGCAAAGGCCCCGGAACGGCGTCTCGTCGTCTCCGGAGCCTTGAACTCTCTTCAGGGAGTGCCGGAGGCACTCCCCTCACGGGCCTGGTCAGGCCTCTTCCTCGACGCCGCCCACGGCGATGGCATGGAAGCCGGCGTCAACGTAGATGTTGTCGCCGGTGATGCCGCTCGCGAGGTCGGAGAGCAGGAACGCTGCGGTGTTGCCGACTTCCTGAATCGTCACGGTGCGGCCGAGCGGAGCGCTCTTCTCCATCACGTGGAGGAGCTTGCTGAAGCCCTTGATGCCGGAGGCTGCAAGCGTCTTGATCGGGCCGGCGGAAATGGCGTTCGCGCGGATGCCCTCACGGCCGAGACTCGCGGCAAGGTAGCGCGTCGAGGACTCAAGCGCGGCCTTTGCGAGGCCCATCGTGTTGTAATTCGGCACGACGCGCTCGCCGCCGAGGTACGTGAGCGTGAGGATCGAAGCCTGGCGACCCTTCATGAGCGGGAGGAAGGCCTTGGCGAGCGCCGGATAGGAATAGGCCGAGATGTCGAGGGCGACACGGAAGGCCTCGCGGGAGAGGCCGTCAAGGAAGTCACCGGCGATCGCCTCGCGCGGCGCGAAACCGATCGAGTGAACGAAGCCGTCGAGGTAGCCCCACTTCTCCTCAAGCGACTTGACGGCGGCGGCGATCTGGTCGTCCTGCGTCACGTCAAGCTTGAGAACGATGTCGCTGCCGAAATCAGCGGCGAAGCCCGCAAGACGATCGCGGAAGCGCTCGTCGGAGTACGAGAAGGCGAGTTCGGCGCCTTCGCGGTGGCAGGCCTGGGCGATGCCGTAGGCGATGGAGCGGTTCGAAATGACGCCCGTGATCAGAATCTTCTTGCCGGTGAGGAATCCCATGCTGGTTCTCTTCGTGTTGAATGGGACGCTTCTGAGGGAAGCGCCGAAAAGGGTGACCCGCGGCGAGAGGTCACACGCCCGGGCTCGAATCTGATAATTCTAGGCGGAAGGAGGCCTTCGGCGCCATTGCGAAAATTCGCACGACCCCGTTTTACGACGTTCGGATGATCCTCACGGGAGGGTGAGCGTCTGCCCGACCGAGAGCCGGTTCGTGCTGAGTCCGTTCACACGACGGAGCTCGCTCACGGTGGTCCCGTTGGCCGCGGCGATGCCCGAGAGCGTGTCGCCCGAGCGCACGCGATAGGTGCGCCCCGGGGAGGCATCCGCCCCGGTCTCGGCAGCGTTTCCGGCGAGGCGTTTCGCGGTCGCCGGGATCACCAGCCGCTGACCAATTGAAAGGTTGCTGCCGCGCAGGCCGTTTGCGGCGCGCAGCTTCGCCACCGTGGTGCCGTAGCGGCCCGCGATGCCCGAGAGCGTGTCACCGGAACGGACGACGTGCTCGGCCGTGCCGGGACTCGCTGAAGTGGCCGGCATCGGCGGGGCCTTCGGCGCGTCTTCCTCCGGGATCTCCAGGCGGTCCCCGACGCGGAGCGCAGAGGACGTGAGGCGGTTCTGACGGCGCAGCTTCTGCACCGAGACGCCGTAGCGCGAGGCGATCGAGGAAAGCGTGTCGCCCGAGCGCACGGTGTAGATCACCGTGTCCGAGGTTTCGACACCGGCGGCAGGGATGCGCAGACGCTGGCCCGCACGGATCGTGTTCCCCGAGAGGCGGTTCGTCATGCGCAGCTCATCAACCGTCACGCCGTACCTGCGGGCGATCGAGAAGAGCGACTCGCCGGAACGGACGGCGTGAATGACGTGATTCCCGGAGGAGGAGGACGCCCCGGACGTGCGCTTCGCAGCGGTCTGAATGGGCGAGCGCGCCACATTCGGCACCGTGAGGACCAAACGCTGCCCGATCCGCAGGCGGTCCGAGCGCAGGCGGTTCGCCTGCACGATCGACTTCTGCGTGATGTGCCAGCGGCGGGCGATCGTCGAAAGGGTGTCGCCCGAACGGACGCGGTACGTGACCCTGCGCCAGGTGGTGAGCGGTGAGAGTCTCAGCTTCGCATCGGCCTCCTCGGCCGAGATGTCCATCTGCTCCTCGCCGTCGGCGAGCACAAGGAGCGTTGAATTCGCAAGCACCTTGCGGCCCGCGGGAATGCCGTTCACCTCGCGCAGATACGACTCCGTCATGCCGGCGCGCTCTGCGACGGCGGCGAGGGTCTCGCCCTCCTGCAGCTTGTAGGTGGACCAGTGCGAGAGAGGCTGCCCCGAATCCATCCAGCTCGCCAGGTTGTCGACAAAGAAGTCGAGGCGGTCCGCGGGAAGCAGCATCACGTTGTTGTGGGAGGCGACGATCACCGGAAGCTTGAAGCTCGGATTGAGCGCCCTGAAGTCGCTCTCGCTCATGCCGGCGAGCTCGGCCGCGGTCTTGAGATCGATGTCACGGGGCTTCGTGACGCGCACGAAGAAGGGTTCGTTGCCGACGTCGGGAAGCTCGATGCCGTACTTTGCAGGGTCGCTGACGATGCGCTTGATCGCCTCGAGCTTCGGGACGTAGTTGGCGGTCTCCCTCGGCATCCTGAGGTGCGAATAGTCGGTCGGGCGCTTTCTAGCGGCCTCGCGGCGGATGGCGCGCTGCACGCTGCCCTCGCCCCAGTTGTAGGCGGCAAGGGCCAGCTGCCAGTCATGGAAGAGACTGTGGAGGTATTCGAAGTAATCGAGCGCCGCGCGGGTGCTCTCAAGGACGTCCCGGCGGTCGTCGCGCCAGAGGTTCTGCTCAAGGTCGTAGTTGGCGCCCGTGGCCGGCATGAACTGCCAGAGCCCCGAGGCCTTGGCGCGGGAGAGCGCCTCGGGCTGGAAGGCGCTTTCGACGAAGGGCAGGAGCGCGAGCTCCGTCGGAAGCTTCCGCGCCTCCACCTCCTCGATGATGTTGTAGAGGTACTGGCTCGCCCGGAGCGCCATGCGCTGCACGTACTGCGGATCCTTCGCGTAGTACTCGGTCCAGCGGTCGACGGTCTTGGAATTGAGCTCGGGAATGGCAAAGCCCGAGCGGATGCGCGCCCAGACGTTCGAGGGGATTCCCTGCTCGCGCTCGAGCGCCGCCTCGGTCGCCTCCACCTCGACCTGCTCGACGGCATCAGCGGACTCCATCACCGCGGGCGTCCCGCCCTCGTCCCCCTCCGCGGCATGCGCGGCCTGCCCGAGCGGGAGGCAGAGGAGCGTCGAGATCGCTGCGGCAAGCGAGATTCTTTTGAACGGCATGGCGGGGTTTCAGGAGCGGTGTGGGAGGCGGAAATTGGTTAATCTTAATGCCTCGGCTCCGCCCTCCCGCGCCCGGCACGCCCTTCGCGACCGCCCGCAGGGAGCCAAATTGCGCAACGAATTGTTAGCGCTTTCCGGGACTTTTTCCTTCTTCAGCCGCAGGGCTTCTTCATCCCTTCGACCCCAGGCATGTCAGAAACACTTTCCTTCAGCGACTTTCTCGCGCTCCCGCCCGGAGAACTGCTCCTTGAGTGGGAAACGTCCGCCTACGGCGAACTGACGGCTGACGTGTTCGGTGCCGACGCGCTTCAGATCGGCATGCCGCAGCTCGACACGCTTTCCGAGAACCGCATGCAGTCGCACTGGCTCATTGAATCGTCCGAGATCTTCCCGGCCGAGAGCGAGCGTGCCCGCAGGATCGTCGCCGATCCGGAGGCGCTTCCCGTCGCCACGGAGTCGATCGGCCTCGTGACGCTCCCTCATGCGCTCGACTTCGCAAACAATCCTCAGCAGACACTGCGCGAGGCGGTCCGCGTGCTTGAGCCCGAGGGACGGCTCGTCCTCACGGCCTTCAACCCGCTCGGGCTCTGGTGGCTGAGGCAGCAGTCGGTCAAGTGGGGCGCGAAGCCCTATCTCCCCTCGAGGCTCTCGCCCATCCCGCTCTCACGCCTCAAGGACTGGCTCACGCTTCTCGGGCTTGAGATTGACCGCGGCCGCTTCGGTATCTATGCGCCCGGCCTCAGGAGCATGAAGCGCCTGCGCTCGTGGGGGTGGCTTGACAAGGCGGGCGACCGCTGGATGCCGCAGTTCTCGAACCTCATGCTGCTCTCCGCAGTCAAGCGTACGCGGGGCGCTCGCATCGTAAACTGCGCCTCCCTGCGAAGGCTCTCAGAGGTGCCCGCCGGAGTATCGGCGGCCTCCACCTCCACGACACTCAAGACAAACGAAGAATGACTGAAAAATCCCCTTCCCCGCGGCCGGTTGAGATCTGGACGGACGGCGCATGCAAGAACAATCCCGGCGTCGGCGGCTGGGGCGCCTGGCTCGTCTGGGGCGAGCACACGCTTGAGCTCTATGACGGCGAAACCCTCACGACGAACAACCAGATGGAGCTCACGGCCGTCATCAACGCGCTCTCGGCCATGAAGCGCCCCTGCCCGATCATCATCCACACCGACAGCAGCTACGTGAAGGACGGCATCACAAAGTGGATCCACGGCTGGAAGCGCAACGGCTGGCGCACCGCGGACAAGAAGCCCGTGAAGAACGCCGAGCTCTGGCAGAAGCTTGACGAGCTCGTCAGCGCCCATTCGATCGAGTGGCGCTGGGTGAAGGGACATGCCGGCGACCCGGGCAACGAGAAGGCCGACGAGCTCGCCAACCTCGGCGTCGAGGCCGCGCTCGGCAAGCGCCCGGCGAAGCGCCTCAAATAATCCGTCTGCGAGTCCAGCAGTACCGCGAACACGGTATATAGCCATCCAAGGCCTTGCAAAAACGCGCCGTCTCTGACAATATTTCGTTTCTCGCAAATGCGCGGTTAGCTCAGGGGTAGAGCACTGCCTTCACACGGCAGGGGTCACTGGTTCAATCCCAGTACCGCGTACCAGAATTCAGAAAGCCCGCGTTCCTCAGGTTCGCGGGCTTTTGCTTTGTCTCACGCAAGGGGCCAACGATAGAAAAAGGCCCCGGACAATCATTCCCGGAGCCCTCTCCCAAGTTCTCAGTCTGCAGCCGGAGGCTCACCTCCTGACGGCGGGCAAGTATCAGAGTTCCTCGACCTCGTCGCCCTT
>NZ_JAUNSF010000108.1 GCF_030539355.1 Sutterella sp. | reverse complement strand
GAATAACCATTCTCAACTGATCGACAGATGCAAAAGTACAGATCTGCGCCGTCGCCCCGAACCGCCTGAAAGAGAAGAAATCCGAGGAGGAGGGGTACTCTGCTGAAGCCCTGCAACACTTTGACTTTTGCGAAAACCGAACCACAGAGAGCCCCCGGAGGAAACACAACATGTAGTGTTTCGAACGGTCCTGACACATCCGCCTCTGCATTTCGGAGCCACGCCCCCGAATTGGACGCTCACAACCCCCAAACATCACGAGATGCACCAGTCCTGCGCCGACTCAGGGCGCCCCTCGCGGAACGCCCTCTTCAGATCAGTCAGTGACCGAACTCAGTCATCACGCCAGCGCGTGTCCGCTGTCCTCCTCACCGGTCGACTGCGTGAAGAGGAGCACCTCGCCCGTGCAGTGGCGGCCCTGGGCGCGGCGGATCGAGAGCTGGGTGAGGTTCTCCGCATCGGTGCCGAACCTGAGCGACGCATGGTCCTCGGAGAACTCGCCCGAAAGCATGCGCTCGATGATGGCGAAGCCGAGCATGCCGGCCTCGGGCGCGCCGATGCCCTCAAGGTCAATCTCGATCTCGGGGAAGCCGAGGGCCTCGAGGCCGTAGGTCGCGATGAACCGGTCATTGAGGTTCGAGGCGATGCCGGCGTTCACCACCGAGAGGATGGGGAAGCCGCCCTGCTTGATCGGATCGGCCGCTTCGACGCAGAAGCCCGCGGGCACGAGGTTCTCGAGCATGAAGACCCCGATCGGCTCGTTAACGCGGCAGAGCGCGGCGAGGATCTGCGCATAGAGCACCGCCGCCTCCTTCACGGGGGCGGTTCCCGCGGTGACGCGGAGCTCGAGCCACCCGGCGTGGGAGATGAGGAGCGTCTCGGCCTCGCGGGTGTAGGGGCACCTGCGCGCGGCCGCGGCGAGCGACGTGTCCTTGCAGCGGCCGCGGACGAGCTTCACGCTCCCCTCCATGTAGCCCACGCGGAAGGTGAAGGTGTCGCGGTCCTCGGGCGTGCGGTCCGTGATCGCGAGGTTCCAGGTCTTCCAGAGCTCGTCGGCCAGCAGCTTCTTCCTGAGTTCGCAGGCGTTGGCGTTCACGAGCACGCGGCACTTGAAGACACCCGTCTCGAGGGGCGGCATCAGCTCGGGCTCGAAGTTGTCCTCGCGCCGCCGGCGCTCCTCCTCGGAGAGCAGGATCTGATGCCCGGTCGGGGCGGAGTCCTTGAGCGCGTCCCTCGCCGCGATGTACTCGGGCGAGTCGACGCCGTAGCGGTTGAGAAGCGCCTGCGCGAGCGGGAAGTTCGCCGCGGACTGGTCGGGCCTGAGGTCACGCGAGGCACGGAAGTGCTCGATCGCGCCGTCCTCGTCGCCGCGGCGCTGCGCGGCAAGGCCGAGCAGCCACTCCTTCGTCGACTGCTCGTCGTCGTTCGAGGCGACGAGCGCCTCCGCGGCGGCCCCGGCCTTCTCGATGTCGTCGTCGAGGAAGAGCGCGAGCACGATGTGTTCGTTCACCGAGAACGTGCGCAGCGACTCGGGGATGCGGGAAAGCAGCCGCAGGACCTTCCTGCGGTCACGGCGGTAGATCCACCAGCGCGCGTAGGTGAGGCAGAACTCGGCGTCGCCCGGCTCGGGGCGCGCCTGGAAGTCATCGGTGAAGATCGCGCGCAGCACGTGGTCGTGGAGCAGCGTGCGGCGGCCGCGGGCGGCGCCGGGCATGAAGCGCTCGGCCCAGGCCTGATCCTCCGGGGAGAGGGGAGGGAGCTTCTTCAGCGCGGGCTTCTTGATGAGCGCCGCAAGGCGCTCGTCCACGGTGGAGCCGGCGTCGGAGGCGTCGTCCTCGTCAGACGACTTCTCCTCGTCCGTCTCCTCGCCGGCCTTGTCCGCTTCGACGGCCTCACAGGCCTTCTCCTCTTCCTCGGCTTCGTCGGCCTCGTCCTCGATCGCGGCCTTGAGCGCCTTCTCGAAGTCGTTGATGAGCTCCTCGAGCTTCTCGGAGATTTCGTCAAGCTCCCCGTCCTCGCCGGGAGCGGGGAGCAGCTCCACGGATTCGGCCGCGTCCGTGTCATCACCGGCCGGCGCTTCGCCGGCGGGCGCCTCGTCCACGGCCTCGGTCGCGTCCTGATCGTCCTGATCGTCCTTTTGGTCGAGCTTGCCGTCCTCGTCCTCGGCGAGACGGACGGCGCGGGCGGCGTGCGCGATCTCGGAGAGCGCCTCGGCGCGGGTCCTCGCGTGCAGATCCACCTTGCCCGTGGCGGCCTTCTCGGCCTCCTCGCGGGCCTCGTCCTCGGCCCTGAGCCTCGCGTGTTCCTCCTCGCTCCAGGGCTCGCACGGCGGGCAGCTCTCGAGGGGCCCGAACACCACGCGGCGGCATTCCTCCATCAGGGCGGCGACCCTGAAGGCCATGCCGTCCTCGAAGGTGTTGCTGATCACAAAGGCGCCGTCAAAGCGCTTCGCCGCCTCGTCGAAGACGAGCGGAATGCCGAAGACGCCGCCGTCCCAGGCGTCCGCGGCGGGAGAGCCGCCGAACCAGACGAGGCAGTCACAGGCGCCGGTGCGGTCGAGAAGCCCGGAGAAGCGCTCGCGGATCGGCATCAGCCCCTCGCGCATGATCTGCGGCGCATAGGGGGAGATCATCTCCGGCGCGGAGCGCAGGAACTCGGCGAAACGCTCGCGCTTCCAGTCGCCGCCCTTGAGTTTCCCGAGCACGGTGAGCATCATCACGAGGTTCTCCGTGCGGAAGCCCGGATGCAGGGGATAGTGCTTCTGCAGGAACTCCTCGAGCTGCGGCTCCATCTCGGCCCAGGTGAGGTAGTCGATGGCCGGGGCCTCCTCGGGGAGCGGGTCAACAAACTCAATCTCGCATCCGGCGTGCACGAGGATGCCGGCCAGATGCTCGACCTGAGCCATGCGCAGGGGGCTGCGCCAGTCCATGCCCACAGCGAAGGCGATGCGGTGCGGCCGCGGGAGACGGTGGTAATTCAGACGGTCGGCCCAGTCCTCGACGAAGCCGCTGTCGCGCAGCACAAGGCGCAGGCCCGGGTACTCCCAGAACTCGCCCGCGCTGTTCTTCTTCAGGCCCTCGTTTTTTGAGGCGTGCTGCATCAGCGTCCTCGCGTCCCCGGCATTGCGGGCGATGCACGCCCAGCCGCTGAAGCGCCAGGAGGGGGCGTATCCGCCCTGCGTCGTGAAGATCCCGAGGCTCGGGCGGAAGGAAACCATGCCCTCCGAGATCGCCGCCTCGGCGACCTCGCTCGCGCGGCCGATCGTGATGCCGGCGCCCGAGATCCCGGCCGCGACCGACGCGGCCACCGCCTCGTGGGGCGTCATCGTGCGGGGATCGCGCTCCGGGTTCCAGGGGCTCACCGGCACGCCGTACCTCAGCGCCCTCGCGGGCGACGCGGGCGAGAGCAGCCCCATGAACTCGCCGGCGGGCGCGATGTGACTGATCTCGCAGCCCGCGTCAATCAGCGTGGCGAGCGGTCTCGCGGTGCGGATCACCGGCTCGTCCATCAGCTCCTCGCTCGCCATCGTGGAGATTCCGGCGACGTCGATCACGGAGGAGACCGCGAGCGTGACGCCCGCGAGCGGCGGCAGACCGTCCGTCGGCCTGTCGGACGCCTCATCGCCGTCGGTGCCGGCCTCAGGCCTGCCGCCGAGTTTCCCCGCGGCCTCGGCCGTCAGGTCGAAGCAGCTGAAGGCGGGCTCGGAGCGCTCGGGGATCTCGAGCGGGCGCTTCGCGAGCACGTGGAGCGCCTTGCCGGCGGCGCCGGCAAGCTCGTCGATGCCCGAGAGCGCCTCGTTGCGGCTGATTCCCTGATTCACGAGCGAGGCGGTCTTGTCCTCGAAGTCCCTGAGGTTCAGGCTCCTCATCCTGCGGGCGGCCTCCGTCAGCCTGACGTTGGTGCGGCCGAGACGCATCACCTCCGGCGTTAGGCTCAGGAGGTTATCGTCCTTGGGGGTGTTCTCTTCTGTCATCTTCTTCGTCAGTGTCTTCTTTTCGTCTGAATTCGTCCGCCTCTTCGCTGCTTCACCTCTGCCGGGCTCTTTCCCTGAAAAAGTGCCTCCCTGAAAGGAAATCCCGGTGCCGCGCGGGCGTCGTCCTCCGCCGGTGAGCGCGGGACACGCCGCCTCCTCCTGAGGCGGGTCGTGCGTGAAGCCTGAGGCGCGTCCGCTAATCCTACACTTACCGGGCGTCCGGCACAGATTCTCCGCGGCGAAATGACACCTGCGGGCGGCGGAATTCCGTCCCGTCCGGACGCCCGGGGCCGTTGGAGAGGCCTGCCGGGGCATATCGCGGGCGTAGGACCGCCTTTCCTCAAGCCGCCGGCGGTCACGCTCTGTCACGATGTTTCGTTTACGGCGGCAGGCGGATGGTACATAATTGACAGTTTCCCGTCCTCCCCGGAGAACCGCCGGGAGCACGGTCCCTTTCACTCACAGATTCCTCCCGAAGGAGAACCGCCGCCATGACCCAGACCGCCAGCCAGCCCGAGACCGCGGAGGAAACGCCGCTCCGCGCTTCCGACTTCCCGATGACGGGCCTCGCGCTTCTCGGCGTGCCCGCCTGGGAGCCGGGCAACTTCCGCGGCGCGCTCCTCACCGACTGGGCGATCGACCCGGGCATGCCGCCCGCCACCCAGGGCGAGCCGTGGATCTTCCACGCCAACGGCTCCCTCGTCGTGATCGGCTTCGAGCCCAGGCCCGTCCCCGAGCACGGCGCCGACCTGCAGGCGAAGAACACCCCCGAGTGGCCCGAGGCCGTCGAGATTGCCCACGCGCACCAGGCGTACCTCGCCGTCGCCGTGATTGCGGAAACGGTGAGCCTCGTCGAGAACGCCCGCACCGCGATGAAGGTGCTCTGCTCGCTCGCCTCCCAGCCGAACGTCCGCGCCATCAACGCCGCCTCGAAGCTCTTCACCCCGGACAACTACCGCGCCGCGGCGCTCCAGATGAAGGGCAACGACAAGATCTTCCCCGTCTGGAACATCATCTTCTTCGGCGCCTGGACGCCGGAGGGCAACGACGAGATGGCGGGCTACACCGTGGGCCTCGACCGCTTCGGCCTTCCCGAGCTCGAGATCCCGGCGGGCCCGGGCACCTCGACCGAGATCCGCGGCCGCCTCGTGCACGCCGCCATGATCCAGGTCACCCGCGGCCGTGCGCTCGCCGAGGGCGAGGAGATCAGGCTCCCGGGCTTCACCTACCGCTGTGCGAAGCGCCCGTCCGAGGCGCTCCCCGACGTGGAGACGGTCCACCTCGACCGCGTCGACTGATTTTCCAGACTGACACCGCCGCCTCCTCAACGGCGAGGCGGCAGGGAAGGGGAGCCGCACCGCGGCTCCCTTTCTTTTCTGAAGGCGCCCGCCGCGGATCCGCACTCATGCCGCGCGACACAGGAACATAAGCAGATGGGTTTTCGCGCGCGCCTCCCGCGCGCTAATCTTTATGGAATGCACCGGGACAACAGTCCCTGTCTCCCTCAGGTTCCGTCCTGCTTCTTCCCCAAAGGTCCCCGCCAATGAATTTCCGTCCGCTTTCCGCCGCCGTCATGTGTGCCGTCGCCGCTGCCTCGCTTTCCGTCTCCGCCGCTCCCGTTGATCAGACCAAGCTCCCCGGCTGGACCGAGGGCGCCGAGGTGATCCGCATCGAGGGGAACCGCCCCCAGATCGACATGATCTCCGGCGTCATCTACTCCCAGGTGAAGGGCTACCGCAACATCCGCCAGCTCCGCATGACCTTCGAGATCCCGCGCACGAAGGAAAAGAAGCCCGCCGTGATCTACTTCCCTGGCGGCGGCTTCTCCTCGGCTGACCACGAGAAGTTCAGCGAGATGCGCCGCGCACTCGCCGAGGCCGGCTTCGTCGTCGCCGCGGCCGAGTACCGCGTCGTGCCGAACAAGTTCCCCGCGCTCCTCGAGGACGCCAAGGCCGCCGTGCGCTTCGTGCGCGCCCATGCCGCCGAGTACGGCGTGGACCCGGACCGCATCGCCGTGCTCGGCGACTCCGCGGGCGGCTACCTCGCCGAGATCACCGGCACCACGAACGGCGAGAAGGAGTTCGACAAGGGCGACTTCCTCGACGTGTCCTCCGACGTGCAGGCCGTCGTCTCGATCTACGGCATCTCCGACATGCTGACGATCGGCGAAGGCTTCCCCGAGGAGATCCAGAAGGTGCATGAGTCCCCGGCCGTCACCGAGGCGCTCCTCGTGCACGGCGTGGCCTTCAACGCCTTCCCGGGCGCCTCCATCATGTCCGACAAGGAGAAGGCCATGAAGGCGAGCGCCCTCGGACACGTCGACGGCTCGGAGCCCCCGTTCCTCATCCTCCACGGCGCGCAGGACAAGCTCGTCTCCCCCGAGCAGAGCGCGAAGCTCTACCGCGCCTTGAAGGCGAAGAACGTTCCCGCGGACTACATCCTCGTCGAGAACGCCGCCCACGGCGATCTGCCCTGGTATCAGGAGCCGATCATCCGCCGCGTCGTTGACTGGTGCGTGAAGACGCTCAAGCCCGCGGGCGGCTCGGCCGCCGCCGGCAACAACCTCTGACAGCTGACTGACAGTCTGAACGATTGACCCCGGCCGCCGGAGAGGGTTCCTGAGATCCTTTCCGGCGGCCTTTTTGCGCCCTCAGCAGCGCAGGGGCAGTGAGCAGCAGGGGAGGGCCATTTGCCCTTTCAGGCGACGTCTGTCCCGGGTTGTCGGGACACGCATCGTAGTAAAATCAGTGCGGCTCCGAATCCCGGTCGCCGGCCGATGCCGCGCCGGGACTCCACAGAAGAATCCCCTCTCACCTCGACCGTCCACCATGAACAGGATCCTCAGATTCGCCCGGGTCGCCGCCGTCTCGGCGCTTACCGTCTCCCTCATCGGCCTCACGGGCTGCTCCGCCCCGGCTCCGCTCACCCAGCAGCAGATTGACACACAGGCCGCCGCGGTCTCCGCCTATGACCGCTCGCACTCCTTCGCCTGGAACATTGCGCACCAGATGGGCATCAGCCAGTACGTGCGCGACGCCTACCTCAATGAGGAGGACATGAACAGGTTCGCGAGCGCGGGCGGCACGGACGGCATCGACAAGGCCGTCTGGTACGGCGCGAGCACGCTCGCCATCGGCAACCCGTTCGATCTCGGCTCGCTGATCTTCCTCTTCGCGCCCTCAAGCGACGACTTCATGAAGAAGCCGATCTATCTCGGTTATCTCCCGAAGGACAAGGTTGCCAATGCACGCGGTGCCTTCGACTACTTCCAGACGGGAGTGATCCTTGCCGCCTACGAGAAAGCGGCCGGAGAGATGGGCTTCCAGAAGGAAGAGAGCTCGGTCTATCTGAAGTTCGTGCGTCCGGAGACTTCAGAGAAGTCCGAGGGCTGGATAGCTCTGAATCTAAGCGTCTCCTCCAACGGCAACATGCTTTTCGGCCACGAGGCCTCTGTACCGGAGTGGATCTCTGAGAAGCAGGAGCGCGCCTGGGTCGTCGGCGGCATTCCGGGCGTGAAGCTCATTACGAAGGACTTCAAGGTCTACGACAGTCACAACATCTTCGACCAAAAGAGCGACTACATGCTCCGCATTGAGCTGATGGAGCGCTTCGCGAAGCATCTGCCGGACAACACCTATGTCTTTGTGCCGTCTTTGAAGAACGAGAAGGGCGATCGCACTCCGGCCTACATCGCCGACAACAAGCGGAAGCACTTCTTCGTGATGCCGAAGTCCGCCGAGAACGCCGGCAAGTGATCAACGATCCCCGGACTTCATGACTCCAGCGCCTCCGCCTCACACGCGGGGGCGTTGCTTTTTTTGCCGCCTCATTCCGAAGACAATCCCGGCCGACGCCGGGACCGGCGCGGAGGAGGGCGGCGGTCGTCATGGCCGCACCGCTTCCCCGCGCACGCCGGACCAACGCGAAAAAGCTTTCGATATTTAGAATACTGTTAAAAATGTCCGACTCAGACAAAGTTTTCACTCCTTATACACCCTTTCCCGTGTCGAAAACAGACAAAGAATAGAGAAGACCTCCCGGTCGTTTTGAGTTTAAGCAAAATACAAGCAGAATCAGTGCGCTAAAAAATTCACTCTGATGAAACCGCGTCTAACATTTCTCGCATCCGGAAAACAACTTCAGCGCACCCGCGGGCGCAATCCACCGATGAATCTTCTGATTCCTGCGAGGAAACAAATGACCGATCTCAACACCAGTCACGCCGCCGCGGCTGCCGTCCCCGCCGCCGAGGCCGCCGGCCTCATCACCGAACTTCCGCGCCGATGGCTCGACAGGGCCGCTTCGGGCGTCGGCACACTCGGGCTCATGAGGAAAGTGCTCAACCTGAGGCTCACTGCACTTGATCTCGATCTGCTCTTCGGCGAAGCGAACGTCCTTGCCTTCCTGCCGCTTGAATACACGGCAGTGGGCCTCACTATGGAGCGTTTCAGCGCATGCGGCGAGCGCCGCCCGCTTATGGAGCAGCGCGTCACCGACATGCTGATTCTCAGCGAGTGGTCGCTCGGCAAGGTCTCAGTCTGCGCGAGCCGGGAGATGTTCGCCCGGATCTTCGGCGACTGGTGGCGACCGGTCCCCACGGACTGGATCCTCGAGCGCATGTCGCCCTGGTGTCTCTGGGTGTCGCTCCGCACGATTCCCGCCGGTCCCGGCACCGACCGGCTCGGGGGCTTCCTCACCGGTCTCACGGTGACGGACGGCGAGTTCGCCCTGTTCATGCAGTACATCGACCCGAAGGCCGGGTTCGGCACGGGCACATACTTTGAGTTTCCGCTCACCGAGGGCAGGACGATGGGGGAGATCGTCGACGGCTACAGCTACCGGCACTGGGCCTGGGATGGCATCCCGGGGGCGCCGGTGAAGGCGCCCCTCATGACGGATGGCTGCCGGACCACGCTCGGGAACCTCGCCCGGACGCTCGCGGGCAAATGCCTGCCGCTTCTCATCGCGGCGCTTCACCCGGAGTTCCGGCGCGACTGCTGCGCCGTCGCCCCCGACGGCTCGGTCACGCCCCGCTCGGACGGGGTTCCGCCGAGGGTGATGCACGAGACCGACGACGGGTGGCTCGCCGCCGCGGAGGCCCCGGGCGTCACGCTCGTGGTTGTGAAGGACATCCCTCCTGAAAACGCTCGTCAATAACACCGTTATAAGGTTTTTGTATTTTGAATACAGTTTCACCAGACTCCTTGGAGTAACTGCGTTCCGATGACAAACACATTGAGCGGAGATATTTCCCCGGGGCAGTGCATCCCTGCCCGGCGGCAGCCTGCCTGCTAGGGAGATTTCAGTAAATACATCATGTTAGACGCACAATCGCCCAACGTGTGCAGCAGAGACCCTGGTGTGAAGAAATTTTGATAGACTTTTCTCATCATTTGACCGATGCCGCCATCCGTTTTCCTGAACGGCCGCGGTCCGGCATATTCCGAATAAACCACGGCAAAACCCACATGACCGAGCAGAAGAGCGCCCCCGAGACCAACGAAACGTACGTCATCCCGACCCTGACCGAGGAGGAGGCGCATCATGTGCTGACGCCCGCGGAGGTCGAGCTCCTCACCGGCGGACCGCGGATGATCTGGGCGCACATGACCGAAGGCAGGCCGCGCGCCTTCGCCGAGAAGTTCCTCGCGCTCAGGCACGACGTCTTCGCGGCGGTCCCGGAGGGCCTCGTCCGCCTCGACAAACTCCAGAGGCACGTGCTGCTGCCGCATTCGCCCGCGATAGCGCTGATGCAGCGGGACGGCCGCACCCTCGGCCCCGCCGTCCGCGACCCGCTCGTGCGGGAGGCCGGGCTCGTCGAGCCGATTGTCGCCGGCGAGTGGGGGTTCGGCAAGGTCTGCCTCGCGGTCAGCCGCAGGCTCATGGGCGCGTTCATCAGTACGGACTGGTGGCGGAAATTCCCGCCCGAATACCTCGTCGCGAGGATGCCGTCCTGGTGCCTCTGGGTCTCGGCGCGCGCCATCCCGCACGTCCCGGGCACGGAGAAGCTCAACGGCTTCTTCACCGGCGTCACCGTCGGCCTCGACGGGTTCTCGCTCTTCATTGAGTACGTGCGGCCGGGCGACAGGTGCCTCCCGGGGCTCTACTTTGAGTTCCCGCTCAAGCCGGGCAAGACCCTCGGCGAGATCGTGGACGGGGCGGAGTGGCGCCATTACGCTCCGGAAGCGCTGCTCACGGGGATCCGGCGGAACGAACAAATCACCGCCAGGGAGCTCCGGAAGGTCATGAGCGACAACATGCGGGCCACGGCCAGGCGGTGCATCTCGATTCTCCTCACCTCAATCCACAGCGGCATCGCGCGCGACTGCTGGCTCGTGCGTCCCGACG
>NZ_JAUNSF010000107.1 GCF_030539355.1 Sutterella sp. | reverse complement strand
TTCCTGAGTACGTCGACCAGGCCCTCGCGAAGCTCAAGGCCTTCTACGGCCGCAACCTCTGATCATCTCTGACGACTGTCATCATCTGATTGTCCCGCGCCCGCGTCATCTCTCTGACGCGGGCGTTTCTGTCAGCGCACGTTTTTCAAGAATTTCCACCCCCCGATCTCATCTCTCAATCCCGGTCTCCTGCCGTTTCCGCCTTTCACGATGCGTTCCGAAATATGAAATTAACTCAGTAAATGCAGTGTAAACCCTGTAAATTTTCCGTAAACTGAAATGTCTCATTCCATATTGATATTTTTACAGGGTTTTACCTAATTCTTCTCCGTTCTCCCTGGTTCGATAATTCAAGCGGAGCCCCGCAGAAGGAACCGGAACCCCCTCCGACCCCACGCGCGAGACCCCTTTACCACAAAGGACCAAAGCCGCGGCATCTGTACCACTTCTGATCACACAGGCTGAACCCGATGCCGCTCCCTCCCCTCTGAGCGCGCAACAATCTGCGCCAATAACGCACACCGCTCTCCTCCGAGCGCATCGCCTCCAGCTTTCAGAAGAAAGCACGGGCCGCGTGAGGAGGACATATGCCTCAAAAAGAACTACCCTTCCTTGAGCAGCGCAGACTTGTCAAACGATGGCAGGGTCCGCTCCCCGCTCTCGCCAATCTGGTCTTCACCCTGCTGATCTTCGCGATCACATGGTGGATCTTCCAGGACCCGCGCGGCGTCATGCGTTTCTACACGCCGTACGTCGGCTACAACTACTGCCGCTGGTGGCTGATCATCCTCATCTGGATGGCCTACATCTTCGACTTCTGGCCCTTCAAGCGTAAGTGGCTGGAAACGGCTCACCCGCTCCAGAAAGGCCTTGTGCTCGCCCTCATCTCCGTGGGCCTGCTCATCGCGATCATCCACGGCTTCTTCGAAGGCGTGCTCGGCAACACCGCCTTTGCGTACTTCAACCCCGAGCAGCTGCAGAAGCTCCCGGGTCTCACCGAGTTCTACGCAACGGAATACGCCGCCCAGGCCTGCATGATGTTCGCGGTCATCGCCTCGTGGATCAGCCCGGCGTGGATCGTCGCCCTCGAGGGCCGTCCCTGGCAGGATCTGGCCCAGCCGTGGAAAGGCTTTTCCATCTGGATGGGTACGTTTGCCCTTTCGCTCGTTATTTATTTAATGACGATGCATAATCACATGGGTATTCTGTATTATCCTTGGCAATATTTCACGGCTATTACTCCGCCTTATTGGGAAGATTTTGCCCAGACGGTTTCCGCCAATTTCCACGTCGCGTGGATCATGTGCTGCACGGTCGTCGTGTGGTTTATGGAAGGTATTTGGGAACGTTATCCCTTCACCCTCATCAAAACCCCGTGGCTGCGTCGCTTCGCCCTTTTCTTCGGCATTATCATCATTTCCGTTTCGCTGTGCTTCTTCTTCTGGTACATGCAGGAACTGACGTGGGGTGAGGCGATCCGCGGTCACCGCCGTGACGCCGCTCCCGACTGGCGCTGGCTGCACGTCGGAGAAACGGCCATCTTCTGCCTTGTGCCGGCCCTCTTCCTGCAGTTCTACTGCGGCAACTGGCCCCACAAGTACCCGAAGGCCATCAACATCCTGATCCGCACGTCGATCGTCATCGTCGGCGCCGCGCTCATCTACTGCCTCTACTACAAGTACGCGCACTTTGTGCTCGGCACGCAGAAGGGCTTCTCGCATCCGCAGCAGTTCCCGATGATCCCGATGATCTGGCTGATCAACATCTGGCTCGTCAACTGGTGGTTCATGGACGGCTGGCCCGGCTGGAAGCTTGAGATGCGCTCCGCCGAGGAAGTCGAGGCCGAGGCCGCCAAGGATGAGGCGAACACGGTCTGGCACAAGGACATGGGACTCGGTCTCGTGTGCGGCATCGTCGCCGGCATCGTCTTCTACGTCATCCTCATCAATGCGCTGCCGTGGCTCTCCGCCACCTTCACGCTGGTCGACTAACGAAAGGAACACATCATGGACAGACGCAAACTGCTGCTTTCGGGCGCCGCCCTCGGCGCCGGCGTCGGCACAATCGGCGCGATGGGAGCGTTCTCCTACTCACCCTTCCGCAGGATCCTGCTGCCTGAGACCCAGCGCGGCAACACCGACATCGGCATGTGCAAGTCGGTGAGGATCGTCAACATCTCCGAGACGAGCTGGTTCGACAACAAGATCTTCATGCAGGACGTGACGGCCTCCGGCGGCCTGCTCGTGGACCAGTACACCTACAACTGGGCCCCGTTCGGCAACGGCAAGGGCGCGGGCAAGGGCACCTATGCCGACGGCATCAAGATGCTCGAGCCGTACTTCGCCAAGGGCGACCTTGACGGCGCCTGGAACAACGCCAAGGAGCTCTGCCAGCACCCGGACAACGCGGGCGGCTTCTCCTGCCTCGTCGAAATCGAGGCGCTCGACGGCAAGAAGACCCGCTACCTCTTCGACTGCGGCTGGAACTACCAGTGGATGGACACGTGCTTCAAGCGCGAGGGCATCGACAAGATGCTCGCCAACGGCGAGATCGAGGCCTTCATCTCCACGCACGAGCACATGGATCACTACTGGGGCTTCCCGGTCGTCGCGAAGTACGCACCGAACATCCATGTCTACCGTCCGTCGACCTTCTACCCGGAAGGCAAGGACTACATGGCCAAGAGCGGCCACGTCGGCAAGGTGACCGAGGTCCAGAAGGGCCTGCACCGCCTGCAGGACGGCGTCGCGCTCTACCAGTTCGAGTGCCCGATCATCTTCCGCGTGTTCGGCGAGATGTCGATGTACTGCAACGTCAAGGACGTGGGCCTCGTGAGCATCACGGGCTGCTGCCATCAGGGCATCATCCTCTTCGCCGACACGGCCTACAAGGAGATCGCCTACGAGAAGGACCAGTTCTACGGCCTCTACGGCGGCCTGCACATCTCGCCCTTCGACGACTGGGATCCGAAGTACGATGACCTCGTGATCGGTCTGAAGAAGTGGAACCTGCAGCGCGTCGGCTGCAACCACTGCACGGGTCTCATCACCGCCCAGAAGTTCGTTGACGCGGGCTACCCGGTGGTGCAGGGCACCGCACGCTTCCGCTCGAAGACCACGAACTACCTCGGCAACGGCGACACGCTCTCGTTCCCGTCCTAGTGCGTGACTCCTGACTGACACATCCCGCGCGGCCGCTCGGAAAAGGCACCGCGCGGGATGATTCACTTCTCACCGCAGCAACCTTTCAGGCCTCCCCGTCATGCTTGAGCGAATCCTTCCCCGGGCAATCGATCCCGCCTCCGGCACGGAGTCCGTGTCGCTCATGACCTCGATCATCGGCGCGGTCCACCTTGACCGCACGCTCGCGAGAACGCTCGGCTGGCGCGGCGTCAAGCCCTCCTTCGCCGGCGGGGCCGCCTGGACCTTCCGCGTCGCCGGGAGCGACGCCGTGCACGGACTCGAGTTCATTGACGAGGAATCCGGAGACGGACTCGTCACGGGGCGCTTCCGCCTCTACGAGGTGCCCGCCGAGCAGGTGAAGGACGAGGGCCGCCGCGAGGCGCTCCGCGAGCTCTCGCTCAAAAGCGGCGAACTCGCCGGCTTCCGCTCGGGCACGCTCGAGATCAACTTCAGCGCCGACGGCGCGGGACTGCTTCTCTCGACCGAGTGCCCCTGGGCCGGGCACACCGGCACGATGCGCGTCTTCGCGCTCTTCGCCGCCACCGTCCGGGCCGTGCTTGAGGCTCCCGCCGAGCTCATCCTCAACGCCGAGCGCAGTGAATCGGGCGAACTCATCCTCGCCCCCTCGGCCGCGTACGGCACCTTCACGGGACAGATGCCCGGACGCAGGATGACTGCGCTCCACTTCGTGCACCGTCCCCGCTCGGAGGAGCTCGAGAGCCTTCCCGTCGTGCACGTGGTCACGGGCTTCCTCGGCTCGGGCAAGACCACCTTCCTCAGGGAATGGCTCGAATACCTCCACGGCCGCGAGCGCTTCACCGGCGTCATCCAGAACGAGTTCGGCGAGGCGGACCTCGACAGCCTCATCCTCTCGGGCCAGACCCGCGTGGAATCGCTCGACGACGGGTGCGTCTGCTGCTCGCTCGCCGACACCCTCCGCCCCGGCATTGAGCGCCTCATCGCCGCGACGCCCGCCGAGCAGTTCATCCTCGAGACCACGGGCGTCGCCTCGCCCTCCTTCGTGATGGACTCGCTCTGGACCCTGGGCGACCTCGTGCGCAGGGGACTGCTCATCGCCGTCGCCGACGGCTACGACCTCACGCAGAATCCCTCGCGGCTCGACGAGACCGACTGCATCCGCGACCAGGTCGCAAGCGCGGACGTGATCATCGTGAGCAAGGCCGATGCCGTCGAGGACGAGGCGCTCGAGCGCCTCTCCGCGCGGCTCAAGCTCCTCAACGACGAGGCGCTCATCATCGAGGCCGACCACGGCCGCATTCCCTTCGCCGTGCTCGACAAGTTCTACGAGCACTGGCTCGACACCCGCGGCTACGAGCTGCCCTCGCGCAGCGGCCGGGCCGTGAAGCTGCGCCCCGCCCCCGCGGGCCGCGGCCCCATCCATTTCGGCGCGCCCGCCGTGAGCGACGAGGCCTCGGGGCGCTTCACCACGCGCACCGTCGAGTTCGACGGCCCCATGACCACGGACCGCATCCGCGACCTTGTCCGCGAAGCGGGCCCGGCGCTCAGGCGCGCCAAGGGCGTCGCCGACATCGAGGGCGAAGGCCGCATGCTCATCCAGTGCGCCTCGGGCGTGCTCGCGATCGAGCCCGTTCCCGCCGACGCCGCCGAGGCCGGCTTCTCTGACGGCCGCAGCTTCCTCGTTCTCATCTCGGAGCGCCCCGGCACGCAGCCGGAAACGCCCGCCTGACTTTTCCGGAGACCATCACCATGAACATCCTCACCCTCGGCGGACCGATGATGTGGCCGCTTCTGGCCGTCTCCATCGCCGCGCTCGCCATCATCGTCGAGCGCCTTCTCGTGCTCTCGAATTACCGCGTGCCGAAGCTCGGCGCCTCCGACTCGGGCGAGGCCGCGCTCGCGGCCGCGGGCTCGGTCGAGTTGCTCGGCGAGTTCACGACGCTCCTGAAGCGCGAACACCCTGACGAGCGGCTTCTCGAGGCCGCCGGGCAGGACGTCATCCACCGCATGGAGACACGGCTCGGGCTTCTCACCGTGCTCGCGAAGTCCGCAACGCTCCTCGGCCTCCTCGGCACGATCCTCGGCATGATCAGCGCCTTCTTCGTGGTCGCGGGCTCCACGGGCGGCGTCGACATGTCGCAGCTCGCCGACGGTCTGTGGCAGGCGCTCATCACGACCGCGACGGGCCTCATCATCGCCATCCCGAGCTACCTCGCTGCGGCCTGGTTCCAGATGAAGGCCGACGCGATGGCGCGCTTCCTGATGCTCGCCGCGAACATCGTCCTCGCCTCGGCCTCCCGGGGAGGAGGTGCCGAATGATCCGGCTCAAGACCCGCACCGGGTTCAGGGACGAGCTCGACATGACGCCCCTGATCGACGTCGTCTTCATCCTGCTCCTCTTCTTCGTGATCGCCGCGTCCTTCACCGTTCGCGGGCTTGACGTGGAACTGCCGCCCGCGAAGGCGACCCGCGCCATCACCGGCAAGATCATCGAGATCCGGCTTCTTGAGAACGGCAGCTTCATCGTGGACGACGTGCCCGTCACCCGCGAGGACCTGCCCTACCGCGTCCATGACCTCGTGAGGCTCCTCAAGTCCGAGCCCGGGCAGCTCGTGCTCGTCGCCGCGCCCAAGGCCCCCGTCGAGGCGCTCGTCTTCCTCGTCGACCAGGTGAGACGCAACGGCGGCGAGAAGCTCATGGTGGCGGCGGTGGCGCCGCAGGGGGACGGCAGGTGAGCATGTCCGAGCAGCTGCGCATGGGTCTGCTCGTCTCCACGGGCGTCCATCTCGTGCTCCTCGTGGGCGCGGGAGGCGTCGCCATGCACGAGAGTGACGGCGCGGGCAACGTGCGCATCGACCTCGCGACGCTCGACGCGGTGACGGTCGCCCCCGAGGGTGCGCTCTCGATCGGCGCCATGACCGGCGCGGGAGACGAGGAGAGCAAGGCCGTCGAGAAGCGCCGCATGCTCTACCAGCGCTACATCGAGGAAGTGAGTGACGAAATCCATGCCCACCGTCTCGACTCGGGCAGAAGCGACCTGATCGGCATCGCCGCGGTCGCCTTCCGCGCGGATGCCGCCGGCATCTTCCACGGCATCGTTCTGCGAAAGAGCTCGGGCAACCCGGAGCTTGACGAGGCATCGCTCAGAGCAGTGCGGGCCTCAAGCGGCAAGGTGAAGCGCCCGAAGGAACTCGGCACCGGTGACATCACCGTCGTCGAGGAAGTGCGGTTCCAGTACGGTCTGCGCTGACAGAGCGCTCACTCGGTGAGTTCAAAGAGTTTCCTGAGCTCTTCGACCGGCAGGTCGCCGATCCACTGCTCGCCCGTGGCGACGGTCATCTCGGCGAGGCTCCTCTTCGCCTGAAGCATCTCGTTGATGCGCTCCTCGAAGGTGCCTGCCGTGATCATGCGGTAGACGAGCACGTCACGCTGCTGCCCGATGCGGAAGGCGCGGTCGGTCGCCTGATCCTCGACGGCGGGGTTCCACCAGAGGTCATAGTGAATGACGGCCGACGCGGCGGTGAGGTTGAGGCCGGTGCCTCCCACCTTGAGCGTGAGGATGAGGATTTTCGCCGACCGGTCCTCCTGGAAACGGTCCACGATCCGCTGGCGCTCATAGAGCGTGAGGCTGCCGTGTACGAACGAAGGCGTCTCGTCTGTCGCTGCTCCTATCCAGCGCTGCAGCCGCTCGCCCATCTCCACGTACTGAGTGAAGATGATCACCTTGCGGTCGGCATCCCTGCACTCATTGATGATCTCAAGCAGCGCATCGCCCTTGCCCGAGTCGGGCGCGTCGGCCCTGGTCTTCAGGAACTGCGAGGGCGAGTTGCAGATCTGCTTCAGGCTCGTGATGAGCTTCAGGACCCTGCCCTTTCTTGCGATGCGGCTTTTCGCCGACTCGATGTCAGCAAGATCCTTCCTGAGCGTCTTCTCATAGAGCGCGGCCTGCTCCGGGCGCAGCGTGACGAAATGGTCAATCACGGTCTTCTCGGGCAGGTCCGCGATGATCGCCTTGTCCGTCTTCAGGCGCCTCAGCATGAAGGGCGCGGTGAGACGACGGAAAGCCTCCGCGGTCTTCTCGTCATGGTCGGCCTCGATGGGCTTCACGAAGGTTTCCTCGAACTCCCGCTTCGTGCCGAGGATTCTCGGCTGCACTGTCGAAAGAATTGACCAGTACTCGAGCAGGCGGTTCTCGACCGGGGTGCCCGTCATGGCGATTACCTGATCTGCCTTCAGGCCGCGAACGGCCTCCGCCTGAGCGGTCGAGACATTCTTGATCGCCTGCGCCTCGTCAATGACAAGTAGCTTCCAGTGATGCTTCACCAGAAGCGCAAAATCCTGCCGCAACGTGCCGTAGCTCGTGATCGTCACATCCGGGAGTTTCCCAGGAGGCGGAAGCTCGCGCTGCAGACCGTGATACACGCCCCGGGTGAGCGACGGCGCGAAGCGGGCGATCTCACGGAGCCAGTTCGTGATGATCGTGGTCGGCACCACGACGAGCACCTTGAGCTCCTCAAGTTCCCCTCTGTTTTTGAGCTCAAGGATCGCGCTGATCACCTGAACCGTCTTGCCGAGGCCCATGTCGTCGGCGATGAGCGCGCCGATGCCGAGCGACATGTTCTTCATGAGCCATGAGAAGCCGCGCTCCTGATAGGGGCGGAGCGTCGCCCTGAGCCCCTCGGGAGGCGGAACGTCCTTCACCTCGGTGATCTCCCTGAGGGACATCCGGACGGCATCGTCGAGCTCAAGCGGCATGCCCATGTACTCGTTCTGAAGCACCGCCCGGATCTTCTCGAGCTGCGTGAGCCGCGGGGGATTTATGAGCATCCCGCGGATGCGGTCGATCTCCTCCTCGTCGAGGAAGACGTACTTTCCTTCCCACGGGATGATCTTCCCGCGGTATTTGTCGGCGAGCGCGAGAAACTCCTCGCGCGAGAGGGTCGTGTCGCCGATCGCCGCTCTCCAGTCAAAGTCGGCGAGCGCCTCGCGCGAGAGGAAGTGCCGCGCAAACCCCTCGTCCCCGGAGACGAAACCGAGGAGCCTCGGCCGCAGGAGTCTGCGGAAGCTCCGCGGCATGATCACCGCCACGCCGAGAAGCGAGAGCTGCGGCACGGTGTCGAAGAGACACTCACGGATCTCAGAGGGTTCAACCTCGACGGACGCTCCCCGGTTCTCAAGCAGCCGGGCCGCGGCAGGGAAATATTCCGAGAGCGACCTGAGCACGCCGATCGCTGCAAGACGGTGCGGCCGATAACGCTCGTCGGAGAGAATCTCCGGCAGGAACACGGGTCGGTCAGTCGGGAGTTCTCCCTCGACCGGCGGCCGCGCATCTCCGGCCGACGGCGCGCCCGCGTCCTCCATGCCGAGAACGGCGGCGCGCACGCGCCTGAGATCCGCGTCATGACTCAGAATGCCGAAGTCCATGAGCACCCGGCCCGCAGCGAAACGCAGTGCGAAAACCGTCTGCCAGGGATAGGCGCCCGCGAGCATGTAATGCCTGAGTCCCTGCGCATAGGCGGGGCCCACCCAGTCCTGAACCCAGCCGTCCGCTCCGGAATGATCGTTGCAGACGAGGAGTCCCTCGAAGCGGTCCCGGACATCCATGCTGTGCGACTGCCTCGTCGTGGCCCAGTTGATCCAGCCGCTCACACCGATCGAGAGCGCGAGGATCGCAAAGCGCTCGGAATTACCGGCTACCACCCGGGCCCTTGAGCCGGAAAGCATGCGCCTGTAGAAAGGCCTGAGCCCCCGCGCAAGCTGCGCCACCACATCGCGAACGGCCGGATGCCCGACCGCGGGAATCCAACGGATGCGAGGACAGGCATTAATGGGTCTCATCCATGACGACCGTCGGCATGACGGCTCCGCAGAGAAGCAACTTCGCCGACAGGAGCGATATCTCCCGCCAGCACTCGAACTCCAGCGGCATCTCCCGGATGTCGGCTGCAGTGACCTGAAGGAGCGCGGGGAAGAACTCGTGACGGGGAACTTTCAGATCCCGAAGCTCTTCGCCGCGATAGTCTTTTTCGAATTCCTGGAGAATGATCAGCGGCGCTATCTGCTCGGGCTCGATCTTGAGCAGCGGCACGACCGGCGTGCCTTTGTCGACCTTTCTGGAGTCCTCGCAGATTTTTCCGAGAAATGTCTTCCAGCCTGTCGCCGCCGAGGCCGGACGCCCCTCGGCTTCCTGATCCGCTGCCCAGGCCGCGGAGACCGCCGGTGCGACGTAGTAGGCAACCAACCCGAACGCATGTCTCACGAATGCGCGGCAGTCGTCGTTGTCCGAGAATGCAAGCTGCCTCGGAAAGAGATCAATCATCAGGGAGGTCAGATCCGGGATGCGCGTGTACGGAATCGTGCGAAGTTCCCGGAGCGCCCGCTCCTCACGGGAGAGCCCGGAGCCGTCCCTTCCGGGCCGGGCGTCCTCGGGCTCATCATTATCGCGGGCCATCAGCGCCGTCATGAAGTCGAGAAAGCGCTCGTTGGTCATGGGCTTCACGCGAGTGAAGTCCTCGAAGTCGATGCCCCGGTCCTTGAGCTCCTTTGTCAGATCTATTCCCCGGAGTGTGAAAAGCAGGAACGGATTCACATCCAGCCAGTTGGCTGTATAGAGAAGAAGCGCCGCCTCGTGCCGGCAGAAACCGCCTGAAAGCGTCCTCTTGCCGCAGCCGCAGTCCAGACCGTACGACGTGACTTTTCTCGGGATGAGCTCGGCTCCGAAGTGCTCGAAGAGATCAGGGAGCTCATGCGGTATCAGTCCTTCAGCCAGTGCGGCGACGATGAAGGGATCCGCTGCGACGGCGTCAAGGATTTCTCCGCGCACGGCGGCGGCCGTCTGCTTCAGGCTGAATGATGTTTCCGTCTCCGACCACTTGCTGCGACCTTCGAAGTTCATCAGCAGCCAGGGACCGTACTCGCTCAGGCGGAACTTTCCGGCTTTCTCAAGCGCGCTTCTTCCCGAAGTGATGAACCGCTTGCCATAGGTCTCCTCAAAGGGCCGCAGCAGAGCCCGCCCCCACCAGGTTGCCGTGTACAGACCTTTCCGAGCAGCCATGATCCTCAATCCCGTCGTTGATTCCGAGCCGTCCCATGACGGATAGCATGGGGCGGATTCTAAGAGGCGGGGCCCCGGCAAGACGCAAAAAATCCCGGAACCCATCGTTTCTGACAGGTTCCGGGAAGCACAAAGGAGAGA
>NZ_JAUNSF010000011.1 GCF_030539355.1 Sutterella sp. | reverse complement strand
TGTCTAAGGTGTCTCAAGAAAGAGAGAAATCGATGTAGTTTGCGTTCGCCGTGGCCCCAAGTACCTTTTTTGTTTCCATCTCAATAAAATCAAAAACTTCTGGTGGCACCCTCTCTGAAAATTTTCTACGAATATTTTTTGACAATTCTCCATTCCGTTCCATTGCGACTGAAATAAGCAACATGCGATCATTATTTCTTATATCAAATCTATCATTCACAATTCTTTCAATTTCATCAAAACGCAACAAGTACTCCACTTCCTCTCTCAAATGAACATTCAAAGCGTGTTCAGCTATATCAAAGAAAAATTCCACCTGGGTCGTCGCATCCCAATACCTATATACAGAATCCGTCCCATAGAACGTAAAATCATACAAAGGATCGCCCCCTGAAAAAACAGCATCCCATAGATCTCTAGCCGGAGCCGAGAAAGCTTTCAGTGCCTCCAAATATTCACTTTCCCTTTTCTTCAAAGCAACAGATATAGGAAGAATAACACCATCCCCGATTAAATCAGATTTACTCAATTGATGATGGATCAAAAATCTACTTAATCTACCATTTCCATCCATAAAGGGATGAAGATAAACAAAACCAAAAGAAGCAATGGCCGCAGAAATAACAGGATCAACAAATCCGTTCCAGCCATTTATCATTTTCATATAGCCATCCATCAAATCACATATAACTTCTGGAGATGGCGGAATATATGTAACCGACAAAGCACTTGGCGAACCTCCCTGGGCAAGCCAGTTCTGTTCCGACCGAAACGCAAATGCATGATTGAATTGATTATTTACTATCTCATTTTGCAAATCACATAAATAGCTTTCATTAATGGAGCATGCGTCCTTAACGTGTCTCAATAATTTCATAAAATTCTTTGCCTTGTCTCCTCCAACATTTTCGCGCTCCAAATCATAAGTTCCCTTCGTCTCACTGAGATAAGCCCAATTCAACGCTCTATCCAAATATTCCGATCCAATTTCATCAAACAACTTTTTTGTTAATGCGAGGATATTTTTCTCCAGTCCTTGCTTAATTAAATCTGTCTTTTCCACAGTTGGACAGTATGACAGCGGCCCAATACCATTGTATGCAACCTTCCACTTCTGATTTTTCTCTATCGGACCTGTTATATATTTTTCACCATCAAAAAGAGTGGAATAACCCTTGTTCGGGCAATTAAAATCAATAGTATCCTTGGTAAAATACTCCCATAAAAAGGAAATTTTATGAAGCATTGCCGAACTAGGCATTTCATAAAGAGCAGCCAACAATTCTTCTTTATTAATTTTCGGCAGTACTTCCGAGAGAACAGCAAGATTAACTCCCTCATGCTTCATTGCAAATAAAACGTGATCAAAAGGAGAATTTGCCGGCGGAGCCATTCTCTCAGGCACAATCAACTGGTTCGATTGTCTCAGTTTCTTATTGACCGCAGAAGAGGCGACAGCCTTAACACGCAGAGGAATAGTTTTGATATCAAACTGCTCTATGAGATTCGCATACCCGCACAACATAACATAAATCGCCTGTAAATTAAATTATTCCCAACCAAAATAATTACTGAAGCGACCGTTTCCACACTTTCTAAGTTCAGATGGCAGGTGCGTCAGATTCTGTCGAAAGAACTCGCATTCTTGATGAATTTCGAATTTTTTCTCGCAAAGTTAGTGAATATCCATCATACCACTCGCAAAATTTAGTATGACTTCCGACACTGACTGTCTGAACCGTGAACTCGACATCTCAGTCATCAGCTACACAAGAATGGCTTCTGTAGCGCCAGTCAAGCTCGCCGGTGAGGCTCAGCGCCACCGAGCAGATCAACGCACGCGCGAGAAGCGTGTTGCCGTCGATCGCCCGGAAGGGATCCTTCTCGGGTCTGCCGCCGTCTCCCCAGAGACGCTCGCTCACCGCATTGAGAGCGGGCGCGCGGTCAAACACCTCCGCAGGCGGGCACTTCCAGGAACTCACGAGGAGGTCGCTCCCCATCGGGGCAAGGCACTCGCCGAGCTTCTCCCAGTCGTAGCCGAAGCCCTTGGCGGTATCAATCAGGAACCGCTCATAGAGCTTCCTCTCGGCCTTGCTCACCTCGATACCTCTCTTGCGCGCCAAGACATAGCGGTCAAGACCGTCAAGGAACTTGGCCTGCACGGCGGCGGCCCTGCTGCGCTCCGTGCAGACGTGAAGCCAGGCCGCAGGGGCCTCCTTCTCGTCAAGCTTCACCGGGAGCGAGCACATCGAGACGGCGCGGTTCCCGGGGCACGTGCTGCGGATGTCCTCGATCGCGGCGCGGTTCTCGATGAAGCGCTTCTGCGCCCACTCGGCCTCGGCCGGGATGCGGGCGACGAGGTGCCGGCCCGTCTTTTGCGCGGCGGCGAGCCACCCCGCGAGAATCCTCAGGTTCCCGGCGGCGCCGGTGAGGCGGAAGTCGAGGACGTCATGGCGGTCGCCGGAGAGGAGCAGCGAGCAGCCGAACGAATCGTCATCGTTGATCCAGGGCACGCGCACGAAGCACTGCTGCCAGACGGGGGCCTTCGCGGCCCTCGCCTTTCGCGCATCGAAGTAGCGGCGGATCGAGCCCGCGTCCGCGCCGATCCAGATGAGCGCGGAGGTCGTCACGTCCTCGGGCATCACCCAGGCACCCATCACCGTGCGGTCCTTCGACTCCTGGTCGGCCGCGCGGTTGTTGATGTAGATCGCCGCCTGCAGGATGAAACTCGCGAGACTCTCGCCGAAGACGGCCGTGAGATCACTGCGGATGCCGGAGTTCTCGGCGACGGCGAGCAGAATCGGAGCGACGCCCATGGCCACGCCCTCGACCTCGGGCGATTCCTGCGGCTCCTGCGCCGCAGCGGGCGTCTCGGCGGCGGGGACCTCGGTGAGCACGGCCTCGCGGCTGCGACTTGCCTGATAGTCCGCCTCGGGCATGAAGGCGTTGTCAATGATGCGACCGATCGTTACCTGCTCGTAGGAAACCTTCCCTTTCCTCACCCGGCGGATGCGGCGCACGAGTCGGACCGTGCCGTTGCCAGCCTTGACCTTCCTGAGTTCCTCAGGCTTGTCGGTCGGGAGGTTCTCGATGCCCGTGAAGTCGCGGGACCATGCAATGTTCTTCGAGGAATTAGCGTCAGTCATGGCGGAGAGGCTCTGTGAGAGATGGGGAAAAATCCGCTGCAGGGGATCCGACCGTGGCGGCATCCCGCATGCGCTGTCCGAATTTCAAGCATACCGCCGCTCACTGCCTAGGGATATCAGCATTCCGGCTCTGACACTTCCCCTGTCTCCACCCTAACTTCTCTGTCGCTTCCTGACTCTCCCTGACGCGTTTTGACACTCCCTGACTCGCAAAACAAGTGAAAAGCGCGTCTCCCCCTCGCAAAATCCGGTGCGGACTCGCAAAAATGGTGAAAACGCGCTTTCGACTCGCAAAATTTGGTCGCAGTAACGTCCCGGACGAAGAGATCAGCGCTCCTCGGCGGCGTCCTCTTCGCTGAACCCATCCCCGAAAGCCTGCCTCCAGGCGTAGTGGAAGAGCTCCGGGCCCTGCTCGCGGATCGCCTTCGGGTCGGCGAGCGTGCGGCGCCAGGCGCGCGCGCCGGGCAGTCCCTGGCAGAGGCCGTTCAGGTGCCGCGAAAAGGCGCGCAGCGCATGCTCGTCGCCCGCCCAGTGCGTGCGGACCTCCTCGGTGACGGCCTCGATCACGGAGAGGCGCGTCACCTCCATCGGGTCATCGAAGAGCGCCCCGTCCACGCCCGTGAGCATCCAGGGGTTCTGGTACGCCGCGCGGCCGATCATCACGCCGTCCATGCCGGCGTCGATCAGCTCGCGCGAGAGCCCGAGGTCGGCGATGCCGCCGTTGAGCACAAAGGTGCAGTCCGGGAAATCTTTCTTAAGCTCGTAGGCCACCTCGCGCTTCAGCGGCGGAACCTCGCGGTTCTCCTTAGGCGAGAGGCCCTTGAGCCAAGCGCTCCTCGCGTGCACGATGAAGACGCGGCAGCCCGCCTCCCTCACCTCGCCCACGAAGTCGCGCACGAACGCGTAGTCGTCGCGGTCGTCGACGCCGATGCGGTGCTTCACGGTGACGGGCTTGTCCGTAGCCCCTCTCATCGCGCGCACGCAGTCGGCGACGAGCTTCGCGTCGAGCATGAGGCAGGCGCCGAAGCTTCCCTTCTGCACACGCGGCGAGGGGCAGCCGCAGTTGAGGTTGTACTCGTCGTAGCCGTAGCCCTCGGCGACCTCAATCGAGAAGGCGAGGTCCGCCGGGTCGGAGCCGCCCAGCTGCAGCGCCACCGGGTGCTCGCAGGGCGAGAACCCGAGGAGCGCGTCGCGGTTGCCGTAGCGGATCGCGCCCGTCGTCACCATCTCGGTGTAGAGCCGAGCGTGCCGCGTGAGCAGCCGGTCGAAGAACCGGCAGTGCCGGTCCGTCCAGTCGAGCATCGGGGCGACGGTGAAGCGCCAGGGAGAGACCGCGTTCTGCGTGCTGATGGTGTCGGACATGTCAGAGAGATGGATGGTTCGGAAAGGTTTTGCGAAGGGCAAAGAAAGAGCGCCCTGGCCGGTGAGGTCGGGCGCTCGTCCTGGAAGCGGTTCCGGTGAATCGGAGGGCTTCTTCAGCCTTCCTCCTCGAGGTCGCCGTCCAGGTAGACCCAGCGGCCGTCCGCCTCACGGCGGAAGCGCGAGTGCTCGGTCATGCGGAAGGCGCCGCGGTTAGTGCGGCCGAGCGCGGTGAAGGTCACCTCGCCCGTCTTCCCGTCCTCGGAGACGCTGCTCGAGGAAACGGTGAGCCTGAGCCACTTCGGCCTCGGCTCGCCCGGGGCGAAGAGCTCGGCGGGCCGCGTCTCTGCGGCCCAGGTTCCGGTGACGTAGTCGTCGCGCCCCGTGGCGTAGGCCGTGAAGCGGCTCCGCATCAGTGCCTCGGGTGTGGGAGCCCCGAAGGGCGCGTCTCCGTCGGGGAAGAAGCGCAGGCAGCAGGCCGTCGCCGCGAGACCGCTGCCGCAGGGGCAGCGGACCGGTGCCGCGGCGGCCGCGCGCGAGCGCTTATTCGCCAAACTGCTTCTCCTCGGCGCGGGCGGCGCGCTTGCGCTCGAAGTCCTTGAGGTAGCGCTTGCGCAGACGGATCGTCTTCGGGGTGATCTCAACGAGCTCGTCGTCGTTGATGAACTCGACGGCGCTCTCAAGCGTGAGCTTCACCGGGGGCACGAGGCGGATCGCCTCGTCCGAGCCGGAGGCGCGGATGTTGGTGAGCTGCTTGCCGCGGATCGGGTTCACGACGATGTCGTTCTCGCGGGAGTGCTCGCCGATGATCATGCCCTCGTAGAGCTTGTCGCCTGGGTTGACGAAGAGGCGGCCGCGCTCCTGGATCTTCCAGAGGGCGTAGGCCACGGCCTCGCCGTCGTCCTGCGAGATGATGACGCCCGAGCGGCGCTCGCCGACGTCGCCGGTCTTGATGGGACCGTAGTCGTCGAAGACGTGGCTCATGATGCCCGTGCCGCGGCACATCGTCATGAACATGCTCTGGAAGCCGATCAGGCCGCGGGCCGGGATGCGGTACTCAAGGCGCACACGGCCCTTGCCGTCCGGAGCCATGTCCTGCAGGTCGCCCTTGCGGCGGCCGAGCTCCTCCATGACGGCGCCCTGATGCTCCTCCTCGACGTCGACCGTGAGGAGTTCGTACGGCTCGAGCTTGACGCCGTCGACTTCCTTGAGCAGCACGCGCGGACGCGAGACGGCGAGTTCATAGCCCTCGCGACGCATGTTCTCGAGAAGAATCGTGAGGTGGAGCTCGCCGCGGCCGGCGATCTCCCAGACCGTCTCGTCGGCAGTCGGGCGCATGCGCATGGCGACGTTGGACTTGAGCTCACGCTCGAGACGCTCGCGGATCTGGCGGGAGGTGACGAACTTGCCCTCGCGGCCGGCGAGCGGCGACGTGTTCACCTGGAAGTTCATCGTCAGCGTCGGCTCGTCGACCTTCAGCATCGGCAGAGCCTCGGGCTCGTCCTTGTCGGTGATCGTCGTGCCGATGTCGAGTTCCTCGATGCCGGTGACGAGGATGATGTCGCCGGCCTGGGCCTCCTCGACCTCCTTCCTCTGCAGGCCCTCGAACTCGAGAATCTGGTTGATCTTCGCGCGGCGCGGCGTGTCATCCGGGCCGTTCATGATCGCCACTTCGGTGTTCGGGTAGATGCGGCCGCGGTGCACGCGGCCCACGCCGATCTTGCCCACGTAGGTCGAGTAGTCGAGCGAGCAGATCTGGAGCATCAGCGGGCCGTCGGGATTGTCGTCGCGGACCGGGACGTACTTGATGACGGTGTCGAAGACCGCGCGCATGTTGCCGATCTTGCGCAGTTCCTCGACGTCATCCGTGTAGCCGGCGAAGCCGTTCAGGGCCGAGGCGTAGATGACGGGGAAGTCGAGCTGGTCCTCGGTGGCGCCGAGCTTGTCGAAGAGGTCGAAGGTCTGGTTCAGGACCCAGTCCGGACGGGCGCCCGGGCGGTCGATCTTGTTGATGACGACGATGGGCTTCAGACCCTGGGCGAGGGCCTTGCGCGTGACGAAGCGCGTCTGGGGCATCGGGCCCTCGACCGCGTCCACGAGCAGCAGCACGCCGTCGACCATCGACAGCACGCGCTCCACCTCGCCGCCGAAGTCGGCGTGGCCCGGGGTGTCGATGATGTTGATATGCACGCCCTCGTACTCAACCGCGCAGTTCTTCGCGAGAATCGTGATGCCGCGCTCGCGTTCGATGGCGTTGGAGTCCATCACGCGTTCCTCGACCTGCTGGTTCTCACGGAAGGTGCCGGCGCACTGCAGCAGGCGGTCCACCATGGTGGTCTTGCCGTGGTCAACGTGCGCAATGATGGCTATGTTGCGAATAGCTCGTGTCATTTTGATTGTTCAGTCTCTGGGGGAAAGAAAAAAATTCAGTGCTCGATGAGGCGCTCGGGCCCGAGCACGCCGCGGTCGTTCACGACCGCCGTGCCGAGGAGCCCCGTCACGGGGCCGTAGACGCGGACACGTCCGCGCAGCTTCAGGCCGAGTGCCAGGCGCTGTCCGAGGAGAAAGCGCTTTTCATCCGCTTCGGAAAGATCCGTGCGCGGGAGCGTGGTGATGAGCGTGTCAGCGGGCGTGAGTTTAACGCGCGCCGCCTCCGCCGTGCCTGTCTCGCGGAGGTTTTCAAGCGTCAGGGCCCCGTCGAGCGTGAGGTGCCCCACGCGGGTGCGGCGCAGGGCCGTCAGGTGCGCCCCGACACCGAGCGCCCGGCCGATGTCCTCGGCGAGCACGCGGATGTAGGTGCCCTTCGAGACGAGGCACTTCATCGTGAAGGAGTCGCCGTCGAAGTCCGAGACCTCGAGCTCGAGGATCCTCACCTCGCGCGGGGTGCGCTCGACGGTCTCGCCCCTGCGGGCGAGCTTGTAGAGCGCGACGCCGTCGCGCTTCAGCGCCGAGTGCATGGGCGGGACCTGGGTGATGGTTCCGAGGAACCCGCGGGCGGCCGCCTCGATTTTCTCCATCGTGATGCCCTCGACGGGGTGCGTGGCGATCACCTCGCCCTCCGCGTCGCCCGTGTCGGTCTCGATCCCGAGCCGCACGCGGGCTTCGTAGCCCTTGTCGGCGTTGAGAAGGTCCGCGGAGAACTTCGTCGCGTCACCGAAGCAGACGGGCAGAAGCCCCGTCGCCATCGGGTCAAGCGTGCCCGTGTGACCAGCCTTGCGGGCGTTCACGATGCGGCGCGCAATCTGCACGGCCGTGTTCGAGGAGAGCCCCTGCGGCTTGTCAAGGAGCAGCACCCCGTGGATCGAATCGCCTTTTTTGCTCGCCATGGCGGTTCTCTCAGTCCTTCTTCTCGGTCGACTCGGTCTCGGCGATCGCGCGCTTGATGAGCGCGTCCATCTCGAAGCCGCGCACGACGCTCGTGTCGATCTCGAAGTGGAGCGTCGGCACGGTGTGGATGCGCAGACGGCGGAAGAGGTGGTTGCGCAGCATCCCAGCGGCGGCGTTCAGGCCCGCGGCACTTGCCTCGGGTTCGCTGCCGAGGACGGTGAAGTAGACCTTCGCGTGCGCGTAGTCAGGCGTCACCTCGCAGCCCGTGAGCGTCACGAGACCCACGCGGGGGTCACGGACCTCCTTCGGGATGATCTCGGAGAGGTCGCGGATGATCTGGTCACCGATGCGCTGGGCGCGTCCGGGTTTGGCGTTTCTCATGAATGAATTCAGTATCAGGCAGTGAAATCGGTTCGCCCGGAGCGGACGCCGGATGCTCTTTTCTTCTTTAAAAGCATCAGACATCTTCCCCGGGCGGAGGAACCGGTGAAAGGAGTTCGAATCGATTCCCCTTCACCGGATTCGCTTCTCCCGCGGTTCCCTCAGGAGGGACCGCGGGAGCGGCGCTTCATCAGAGCGTGCGGGCGACCTCGGTCACCTCGAAGACCTCAAGCTGGTCGCCCACCTTGATGTCCTCGTAGCCCTTGAGCGAGAGGCCGCACTCGTTGTCGGCCTTGATCTCGCGCACGTCGTCCTTGAAGTGCTTGAGCGAGGCGAGCTCGCCCGTCCACACGACGACGTTCTCGCGCAGCAGACGCACCTGGGCGCTGCGGCGCACGAGACCCTCGAGCACGCGGCAGCCGGCGATGTTGCCCACCTTCGGCACGCGGATGATCTGGCGGATCTCCACGAGGCCGAGCGAGGTCTCGCGGCGCTCGGGCGAGAGCATGCCGGACAGAGCCGCCTTCACATCGTCCACGGCGTCGTAGATGATGTTGTAGTAGCGGATGTCCACGCCTTCGTTCTCGGCGAGCTTCCTCGCCTGCGCATCCGCGCGGACGTTGAAGCCGATGATGACGCCCTTCGAGGCGGTCGCGAGGTTCACGTCGCTCTCGGAGATGCCGCCCACGGCGGCGTGCACGACGCTCACGCGGACCTCGGCGTTCGAGAGCTGGGTGAGCGCGTGGATGAGCGCCTCCTGCGAGCCCTGGACGTCGGCCTTGATGATGAGCGGCAGCGTCTTCGCCTCGCCCTCGCCCACGTCGGCGAAGAGGTTGGCGAGGTTGGTGGCGTGCTGCTTGGCGAGCTTGACGTCGCGGTACTTGCCCTGACGGAAGAGGGCGATTTCGCGCGCCTTCCTTTCGTCGGCGAGGACGAGCACCTCGTCGCCGGCCTGCGGAACGCCAGAGAGACCCTGGATCTCGACGGGGATCGAGGGACCGGCGGTGTTCTGGGACTTGCCGAGTTCATTGAGCATCGCGCGGACGCGGCCGAACTCAGCGCCCACGAGCACCACGTCGCCGCGGTGGAGGGTGCCGGCCTGAACGAGGATCGAGGCGACCGGGCCGCGGCCCTTGTCAAGGCGCGATTCGATGACGAGACCCTTGGCGGGACCTTCGTCCGGGGCCTTGAGGTCAAGCATCTCGGCCTGGAGCAGCACGTTCTCGAGAAGTTCGTCGACGCCCTGGCCGCTCTTCGCGGACACGCAGATGAACGGAACGTCTCCGCCGTACTCCTCGGGGATCACGCCCGCGGTGACGAGCTCCTGCTTCACGCGCTCGGGGTTCGCCTCGGGCTTGTCGATCTTGTTGATCGCGACGACGAGCGGAACGCCGGCGGCGCGGGAATGCGAGATGGCCTCCTGCGTCTGGGGCATCACGCCGTCGTCGGCCGCGACCACCAGAATCACGATGTCGGTGGCCTGCGCACCGCGGGCGCGCATGGCCGTGAAGGCCTCGTGACCCGGGGTGTCGAGGAAGGTGATGATGCCGCGCGGCGTCTTCACGTGGTACGCACCGATGTGCTGCGTGATGCCGCCCGCTTCACCCGCGGCGACCTTGGCGCGGCGGATGTAGTCAAGGAGCGAGGTCTTGCCGTGGTCGACGTGACCCATGATCGTGACGACCGGGGGACGGGGCTTGGCGGGGAACTCCTGCTTCTCCTCGAGTTCGCCGAGATAGGCCTCCGGATCGTCCGCCTTGGCGGCGATCGCCTTGTGGCCCATTTCCTCGACGACGAGCATCGCGGTGTCCTGGTCGAGCATCTGGTTGATCGTGACCATCTGGCCCATGAGCATGAGGGTCTTGATCACTTCGGTGGCCTTGACGCTCATCTTGTGGGCGAGGTCAGCGACCGAGATGGTCTCGGGAACCTGCACCTCGCGCACCACGGGTTCGGTCGGCTGCTGCACCGGAGCGTCCTGACGGTGACGGTCCTGGCTGCGACGGCCGCGCGCGGTGCGCCATCCGGAGGAGGAACCCTCCTCCTCGACGCCGCCGCGGGTCTTCAAACCGCGGCCCTTGCGATCCTCGTCGCTCCAGTCGCCGCCCGAGCGGCCGCTACGGCCGCCCTTCTTGTCGCCGTGGGCGCCGCCGCGCTTGTCGCCCGAGCCGCCGGCGGGCTGGGCCGCCGGACGCTGGGCGCCGGGACGGCGCTGCACGGACTTCTCGGAGGACTTGTCGCCGGCCTTTTTCTCGGCAGGCTTCTTCTCCTCGCGCTTCTCCTCGGCCTTGGGCTTCTCTTCCTTCGGCGGCTTCTTGGCGGTGAGGACACCGGCCTTGCGGCTCATCATCTCGCGGATGCGGCGCGCCTCTTCCTGGGCCTTCTTGCGGGCCTCCTCGCGGCGCTTCGCCTCGGCTTCCTTCTCCTTGGCCTCGGCCTCCATGCGGGCGGCGGTGGCCTGGGCGACCTCGGCGTCGAGCTTGGCCTTCTCGGCCTCGCGGCGGGCGGCCTTGAGAGCGGCTTCGTCAGCGCTCTTCTTCGCGGCCTCCTCGCGGGCCTTCGCTTCCTCGGCGGCGCGGCGGGCAGCCTCGGCACGCTCGGCGGCGGCACGGCGCTCGGCCTCCTCGCGCTCAAGGCGGGCCTTCTCCTCGGCGGCGCGGCGTTCGGCGAGGGCCTGGGCCTCCGCCTCGATCTTCGCCTGCTCCTCGGCCTGAAGCTGCGGGTTCTTCATGAAGACGCGCTTGCGGCGGACCTCGACCTGAATGGTGTGGGCCTTGCCCGAGGAGTCGCTCTGCCGGATCACGCTCTTCTCCTTGCGGGTGACCGTGATCTTGCGCTGGCTCGAGTTGGTGCGCTCGATGCGCAGGCTGTCAAGCAGCCGGCTCTTGTCGGCGTCCGACAGCATGTCCGTCTCGGCGGACTTGTCAACGCCGGCGGCGCGGAGCTGTCCAATGAGGGTCTTCACGGAAACCTTGAGTTCCTGTGCGAATTCCTTGACCGTCATACTCGTCATATATCTTCACTCCTTTCGGATGCGGCCCGAGGGCCCGCATTTCTTCTTGCTTTTCTCCCTCGGGGAGGAGATATCTCTCACTCCCCCGAAGGAGGGCCCCGCCGCATCCGCGCGGGAAATCTGTTGGGTTGCTGGAATGCTCCCGCGGGAGCGTCACTTGGACTGGGATTCGTCCTTGGCGGCCTCGCCGGCCTCCTCGCCTTCGCTGAACCAGTGGGCGCGCGCGTTCATGATGAGCTTGCTCGCCTCGGCCTCGTCGAGGCCCGTCATCTCGACGGCTTCCTCGGTGGCGAGGTCGCCCAGGTCATCGAGCGTCTTCACGCCGTGGCTCACGAGCTTGTTGGCGAGGTCGTTCGTCATGCCCTCGAGCTCGAGGAGCTTCGGATCGGCCTTGCGGAGGTTCTCCTCGCGCGTGATGGCGTCGGCGAGGAGCTTGTTGCGGGCGCGCAGACGGAGCTCCTCGATCGTCTCCTGATCGAAGGCGTCGATCGCGAAGAGCTCCTTCTCGGGCACGTAGGCGATTTCCTCGATCGAGGAGAAGCCCTCGCTGATGAGGACGTTGGCGGCGGCGTCATCGATGTCGAGGCTCTGCATGAAGTCCTCGCGGATCTTCGAGACCTCCTGGTCGCGCTTCTCGCTCGCCTCGGCCTGGGTGAGGATGTTGATCTGCCAGCCGGTGAGCTCGGAGGCCAGGCGGACGTTCTGGCCGCCGCGGCCGATCGCGATGGCGAGGTTGTCCTCGTCAACGACGACCTCCATCGTGTGGGTGTCCTCGAGCATCACGATCGAACGGACCTTGGCGGGCTCGAGCGCGCCCACGACGAACTGCGCGGGATCGGCGTTCCAGACGACGATGTCGATGCGCTCGCCGGAGAGCTCCTGCGTGACGGCGGAGACGCGCGAGCCGCGCATGCCGATGCAGGTGCCGATCGGGTCGACTCGCTGGTCACGCGAGGTGACGGCGATCTTGGCGCGCGAGCCCGGGTCGCGGGCGACGGCCTTGATCTCGATGATGCCTTCCTCGATCTCGGGAACCTCGAGCTCGAAGAGCTTCTTCATGAATTCGGGGCTGGTGCGCGAGAGGATCACCGTGCGGCCCTTCGGCGTGTCGCCGACGTGGTCGACGTAGGCGCGGACGCGGTCGCCCGTGCGCTTGTTCTCGCGCGGGATCATCTGGTTGCGCGGGAGACGCGCCTCGAGGCGCTCGATCTCGACGATCGCGTCGCCCTTGTCCATGCGCTTGATCGTGCCCGTGACGATCGACTCCTTCTTCGCGAGGAACTCGGCGAGGATCTGCTCGCGCTCGGCGTCGCGCAGGCGCTGCAGGATCACCTGCTTGGCGTCCTGGGCGAAGCGGCGGCCGGCCGAGTCGATGTCGACGTTCTCGACGGGGCGCTCGACGTAGTCGCCGGGCTCGAGCTCCGGATAGTCGTCATGAATGTCGGAGTACATCTCCTCGCGGTCCGGCTCCTGCAGACCCTGCTCGTCGGGCACGACGATCCAGCGGCGCACGGCGGTGAACTCACCGGTGGCCTGGTCGACGCGCACGAGGATGTCGGCATCCTCGCCGGGGAAGCGGGCGCGCTTGATGGCGCTCGCGAGGGCGATTTCGAGAACGCCGAAGACGATGTTCTTCTCAACGTTCTTTTCACGGGCGAGCACGTCAACGAGCTCGAGCATTTCACGGCTGTTCATTTTTTAAGTTCCTTAACCCTTGAAATTCAGTTCCTTGATGAGGTGTGCGCGCTCGACCTCGGAGAGCGGGAAGGTGACGCGCACGGGCGCGGCCTCGACCGTCTGACGCTTTTTCGAGCGGAGGGCGGCGGCGCGCGGCGTGCGCGCGATGACGACCTCGAAGTAGTCAAATTCAATCTGTTCGGCGCCGGACTCGCCCGAGATGCCGATGATGCGGCCCTCGAGCTTGCGGCGGCCGGCCTCCGGAAAGCCCTCGGCCTTCATCGGGGCGAAGAGCTCGACGGCGGCGAGTTCACCGGCGAAGCGCTCCCAGTCGCGGGCGCGCTTCAAGGGGCGCTCGACGCCGGGCGAGGAGACCTCGAGACGCTCGTAGGTCACGTCCTCGACCGTGAAGAGGTGCGTGAGCTGGTCGCTCACACGCTCGCAGTCCTCGAGCGAAATGCCGCCCTCGGCGGTCGTGTCGATCGTCACGCGCACGAGCCCGCGGGCAAGACGCTCACAGTCAACGAACTCGTATCCGAGGCCTTCAACCGTCTTTTCCACAAGCGCGCCGAGCGCTCCGGAGGATGAATTCATCAGGCGATATCCTTCAAAAAAAACGCAAAAAGGGCCCCGTGCCCGATGGTCCCCCATGGGGCGCGGCGCCGCTTTCCGCTCCAGAATCAAAAAAAAATGGGCTCACACGGCCCATTTCTCTTCTCCCTTCCTCCCAAAGGCTCCGGCTCCGCTTTTCAGCGCTGCCTCTTTGCCCGGGATGAGGGCGGCTCAGAGCTCCTTCCACAAAGGACCTCCTTTCTTGAGGGGAGGTTCACGGAGCGCCGGCCAGAATGCGACGTCTCAACAAGGCTTGTCCGAGGGGAAATAAAAGCTTCCCCTCTCTGTTCCGTGGCACCGGAGTCCGCTGTGAAGGGCTCTCAAAAGGAAGAGAGACATCGGGGAGCGGTGTTCGCGGGGCTTGAAACGGAACATTCGGTCTCCGGCCCGCGGTTCATGCTGCGAACCCGGGGCGGCTCAGACCGGCCGTTGAGGAATGGCCGAGATTATAGGGAGGCGAACCCGCGCGGCGCAAGAAGCCGCGCGGATTTTTTGGCCTTTTTTGAGCGCCTTCGAGCACCTCCCCCGGCCCCGGGAGAGCGCTCGCTGACAGCCCCGGACAGGAATCCAGGGCCGTCCTCCCGCCGCCCTTTCCCCGAAGCGCAGGGTCCGGGGAGAGGAAAGCGGAGGATGAACGGACGATTTCCGTTCTAAATCAGAGGCGTCCGCCGCGCGGGCCGTACCCGCGGCCGCCCTTCGAACCATTGGAACCCTTCGAACCCGCGGCACCGGAGGCACGGGAGGAACCGCGCGGGCCGCGGGCGGGACGGGCCTTGCCCGCCTCTTCCGTCTCATCGAAGCCCCGGTCCTTGCGGTAAGCGCGCTGCGTCGGACGCTCGGAGAGGTCACGCGCGCCCTTGAAGGGAACGCCCGTGCGGTCGCTCGCGCCCTCGCGGCGGGGGCGGCGCTCGGAGCGCTCAACCTTCTCGGTGCGCTCGGCTTCCTCGCGCTCCATGCGCTCGCGCCAGCGGATGCGGGCGGCGGCCTTCTCCGCCTTCACCTCCTCGGCCTTCTCGCGGGCGGCCTCGGGGGAGACGGCCTTCTCGGCGCGCTCGAGCGCGGCGATCCAGCGCTTCACGTCGGCGGGCTCGAGCTCCTTCATCTTGCCGCGGAGCAGCCCCGAGGGGAGCTCCACGTCGCCGTAGCGCACGCGGATGAGGCGCGAGACCGTGAGATTCACGGACTCGAAGAGTCGGCGCACCTCGCGGTTGCGGCCCTCGCGGATCGTGACGGCGTACCAGTGATTCAGCCCCTTGCCGCCCTCGTCGGTGAGGGTCTCGAACTTCGCCGGACCGTCCTCAAGGTCGACGCCCGCGAGGAGCTTCTGCGCATCCTCTTCCGAGAGTTCGCCCACGGTGCGCACGGCGTACTCGCGCTCGAGCTCGAAGCGCGGATGCATCAGGCGGTTGGCGAGCGACCCAGAGGTCGTGAAGATGAGGAGCCCCTCGGTGTTGAAGTCGAGACGCCCCACGGCGATCCAGCGGCCGCCCGGCACGCGCGGCAGGTGCGCGAAGACGCTCGGACGACCCTCAGGGTCGTCGCGGGTGACGATCTCGCCGGCGGGCTTGTGGTAGAGGAGCACGCGCGGCGCCTCGGCCTCGTCGCCCGTCTGGCGGCGGACCGTGCGGCCCTCGACGCGGATCACGTCGTCGGCCTTGACGCGGTCGCCCAACTTGGCGGGCTGCCCGTTCACGGTGACGACGCCGGACTCAATGAGGCGCTCCATCTCGCGGCGCGAGCCCCAGCCCGCGTCAGCCAGCGCCTTCTGGAGCTTCTCGGTGACAACGTGCTCGGTCGTGCCGTCAGCGTTCCTCACCCACGGCGTCTCCTGGGTCTGCGGACGGGGCTTCCTCACCACCGCCTTCTTCTGCGGGGCGCGGAACGGGGTGCGCTTCTTCTCGGGCGCCTGCGGGCGCTTCGTGCTGGTCCTGGTCAAAATCAAGTTCCTCCTGCAGCTGCATCGTGCCGATACCGGGCGATTCCTGCATGTTCTGCCCGGCGGCATCAGGTGCCTCTTGGCCGAGCGCGAATTCCTCGGACTGCGTCTCCCTGAGGGCCGGCAGGTCCGCAAGGCTCTTGAGCCCGAGGTCATTCAAAAAAGTCTTTGTCGTGCCGAGCAGCGCGGGTCTGCCCGGCGTCTCCCGCCACCCCACGGTCTCCACCCATCCGCGGTCCTCGAACTGACGGATGATCGCGGGGTTCACCGTGACGCCGCGGATCTCCTCGATGTCGCCGCGCGTGACCGGCTGCCGGTAGGCGATGATGGCGAGCGTCTCCATCGCCGCGCGCGAGTAGCGCGCGGGACGCTCCTCCTCGAGGCGCGAGAGCCATGTCATGGCCCCCTGCGCCGTGCGGAAGCGCCAGCCGCCGTCGGCGAGCTCCTCGAGCTCCATGCCGCGCCCCCGCCAGAAGGCCTGAAGCGCCTCGAGCTCCCCGCGGATCACTTTCGCGGAGGGCTCGTCATTGAAGAGCCGGCGCATGTCACGGATCGTGAGGGGTTTCCTCGCCGTGAGAAGCGCGGCCTCAAGGATCGTCTGGGGCGTGAATTCAGCCATCGTCTTGGGCGTCTGGAGTTTGGAAGCGTCCGTGCCCGAGGCAGGACCGTGAGAAGTGCCGTCTGACCGGAAAAGATCAGAGGGAAAGGCGTGGAGAAATTTTTCCCAAAAGAAAAACCCCGTGCACTGCTGCTGCGGGGTTTCCATTCTAGCGGCACTCCCGTCTGAGTTTTTTAAAACTCAGGAGAGGTCTGGCGGAAGGGGTGTCCGTCGAAGCTGTCGCGCCATTGCGCGCCATCCCGCGATCACCCTGCAACATCTCGCGCCACCGCGCGGGGATTGGGGCCGCCCTCTGCTCGACAGAGTGATCATCTCGCGCCATACTGCACCATATCGCAACACTCTCACTTATGGCAGTTCTTATGGCGCGGCTCTCAATTGAAGCGAAGATCGACAAACTCCCTGCAGGCATCCACCGCATCGAGCGGGGCCTCTACGTGCGCAAGCGCGAGGGTCGCTGCCCGTCCTGGCTCTTTGTCTACACCGTGGCCGGCAAGCGCAGGGAGCTCTCCCTGGGGCGCGTGGGCGAGGTCGGCATCACAGCCGCCCGCGAGAAGCTCGAGCGCGCCCGGCAACTTGTCGCCGAGGGCGTCGATCCCGTCGAGCACCGCCGCACCGTGCGCGCCCAGCTGGCCGAGAAGCCCGAGGTCTACACCTTCGCGAAGCTCTTCGAGGAAGCACTGCCGGCGATCGCGAAGGCCAAGCGCTGGCGCAACCCCAAGAGCGGCCTGCAGTGGCGCACGAGCATCGAGACCTATGCGCTGCCGGCGATCGGCGACAAGGCGCTCGAGGACATCACGCGCGACGACGTGCTCGCCGTGCTCACGCCGATCTGGGAGACCAAGACCGAGACGGCCTCGCGCGTGCGCATGCGCCTCGAGGCGCTCTTTGCCTACGGCATCGCGACCGGGAAGATGAAGACCGGCAACCCCGCGGTGTGGCGCGGCAACCTGTCGTACTTCCTCGCGCCGCCGAGCAAGATCAAGAAGGTCGAGCACTTCGAGGCGCTCACCGTGCAGGAGATCCGCGACGCGCTCGAGCAGACCGATTGGAACGATCCGCCGGTCACCTGGGTGGCCATCGCCTTCGGCGCGCTCACGGGCGCCCGCACGAATGAGTTCTGCGAGGCTCGCTGGGAGGAGATCAAGGGCGACGTGTGGTACTGCCCGCGGCGCAAGGACGGCAAGGGATACCCTCACCGCGTGCCGCTGAGCCGGCAGGCGCTGCTGCTCCTCGAGCGGCTGCCGCATGACTCGGAGTGGCTCTTCCCCTCGCCGGTCAAGGACGGCACGCACATCAACAAGTACACCCCGCGCGTGGTTGTCAGGAAGCGCGTCGGCCGCGGCACCATGCACGGCTTCCGCTCGAGCTTCAGCGATTGGGCCGCCGAGCAGGACATCTCCGAGCGCCTGTCGGAGAAGGCGATCCAGCACCAGACCGGCAACGCCGTGACGCGCGCGTACCAGCGCTCGGACCTGCTCGAGCAGCGCCGGCCGATCATGCAGCGCTGGGCGGATACGATCCTGCCGCTCGCGTGGATAGAGAAAGAGCCCAACCCCGCGAAGGGTTGAGCTCCTGCTCGCCCTAAATTGATTTTCCCAGACGCTATTTTACCGCGCCGTCACTGCGGCGTCGTGAACTCCGGCACATCGCTGAAGTAGTCCGCCACCCTCTTCGAGAAGTCCGAGAGCTTCTCTGAGTAGGCTTTCGCTGCGGGCGACTGCGGCTCGCTCAGCACTGCAGGCAGCTGCGCTGGCTCGCTTGACGCGGGACTCGACAGACTGCTGCACCCGCTTAGTGCGAGCGTCAGCAGCAGCGAGATCAGCAGCGTGCTGCGTGGTGAGTGCGTCGATCGCGGTGACCATCCGTGCATAGCTTTTGGCTCCTTGTGTTGCGACCGCGATCGCGGTCTCTTCCCTGTGCGAGGCGTCCTTGTAGACGCAGCCACTGATGAACCCGGCGCCGACGAGCGCGATGACCGCGCCGGCGCCGAGACCGAAGACTGACAGTGTGCCGAGGCTCATCCCTCACCCCCAAAGATCGACCGCCGCGCCGGCGGCCAGAATGAGCAGAAACCCGCCCCAGAAGATCTTCCGCGCAGGGAAGTTTTCCACGAGGTTCGGCAGCGCCCAACGGCACACCGCGAACCACGCGAGCGCCGTCGCGAAACCCTGCGCGAACCGCGGCAGCTGGGCATCAAGGCCGAGGGCGATCAGCACGAACCGGCCCGCCCACGCCGCAACGACGAGCAGAATCAGGAACGAAAGCGCCCGCACAAACGGCGAGCTTTCGAGCAGCTTCAACACAACCGGCCTCAGCAGGTCTGATAAAATCCTTTGCATACCAGGTTCCAAATTGGTATAGAAACGGGAGCCGCACGAGATTCCACCCTCGGGCGGCTCTATTTTATTTGGGGTCACACGCCTGCCTCCTGCAGCGCAAACTCCCAGCCATCGCTCGAGATGCTCTCGGCCTCGGGCCCGCACTCATGCCGCGCGATCGCCTTCGCAAGGTCGAGGTAGAGGAGCGGGTCGTCGCTGAAGTGCAGCACCTCATCCGGATCGCGGCGCATCGCCGACGAGACCGAGCGGATGTAGCTCATCGTGTCGTTCTCGTTCGCCGGCGCCCATCGGCCGATGATCTGCCGGATGGTCTGCAGGCCGCGCTTCTCGACGTACGTGCGCAGGGTCTTCACCAGCGCCCTGCAGCCCCACTTCATCGCGGAGAACTGCACGAAGTCCGGGTCGCCCTGGATCGTGGACATGCCCTTCCACACCTCCGCGGTGCGGCGAATGTTCCCCGGGTTCTGATTTCGCATGCCCCTGGCTGCCGTCATTGCTCCTCTCCCTTGCCCTGCTCCGCGGGCGGCATGCCGATGCGGCGCCGAAGCGCCCACCGTGCGTAGTCAAAGATGGTCACGCCCAAGTTGCCGGCGAAGCCCGCGAGCGCGGCGCAGATCGAGTCGGGCTGCTCGAGCGCGTCATGGCAGACCCAAAAGACCATGAAGCCCACGAAGCCGCTCGTGAACATGTCCGCGAGGAAGGTGCCGAGCGACCAGTCGCCGAGCTTGTGCGCCTGCCGGTACTGAATCGCTCCGCCGCACAACGGCACAATGACCGACACGAGGAGCGTCAGCAGTGACCAGTTTTGCGGGCTCTTCTCCGGCATGGCTTAGCCCCCGATCGCGCGCAGGCCGATGTGGTAGCCGAGCGAGAAGAAGCCGACCGAGGCCGCGACGACCAGCACGGCCGCGCCGATGCCGTACCAGAGGCGGCACTTGCGGCGCGTCGCCGTGTCCATCTCGGCCTTCTCTTCCTCGACGGCCGTGTCGATGTCCGAGAGCGCCTTCTTGGCCGCGGTCTTCAGCGCGTCCGTGATGTCCGTGATGCCGAGCTTGGCGAGGAGCGCCGAGGCCGCGTTGTCCGCCTCGCTCGAGGACGAGACCGAGGCGGCGAGTTTGCTGATGAGAGACATAAAAAGCCTCCTGCATGAGTCCGGGCGGGATGCCCATGCAGGAGAGTTTCGAGCGGTGCGGGCGCGGTATATGCACGCCGCAGGAGATGCCCGCAGGACGCGCTGGCGTGGCCGCTGTCGCGTCGAGCGAGACCTCTGCGGGTGTTTGCTCATCCGCGGGCGCGGGGCCAGCAGATGAGCAGCCAGAGGCCGTGCTAGGACCCGCCCGTGCAGACGAAGGCGACCGCGATCACCGCCGCGCACGCGAGCGCAGGGAACGCGAAGTCAAGCGCGTTGTCCTGGCTCCAGTTGCTCGGCAGAAAGCCCGAGTACCAAGGCGGCGTCCCGGCCTTGCGCTCGGCCTGAGCTACCTCGCGCCCGTAGTAGAAGCCCGTGGCCGCAGCCCCGCCGATGACCGCCGCAGTGGGGAGCGGACAGCCAAGAGCGTAGGCGATGCCGCCGAGCACGGTCTGAGCCGCAAGCGCAAGCCCGGCGTGGGAGAGCGAGGAGAGGATGTCGGACATCACGCGCTCTCCTCGGTGTCAGCCAGTGCGAGGCCGAGCGCGGAGAGCTTCGACTCGATCTTCCCGAGCTTCCACCTCTGATACGCAGCTTCGAGCGCAAGGGCCTCGGAATAGCGGATGCCGTAGCGATCCCCGGCCTCCTGAGCGGGCTCGATCACGTTGCCGTCCTCATCAAGCACGGCTTCTTTCGCCTCCCATGTGTCATGGCAAAGGAGGCCGTAGCGCGTGGCATCCAAGCCCTCAGCCGCGAAAGCCTCGATCACCTGTTGGGCGATCACGCCCATGTGGAGGCGAGCTTCGTCAGTGCCCTTCTTCTCGACGGCGTCCTTGAACTGAAACACCTTGAAGCCGACCGCGCCCCATGCCCGCATGAGCGCCTCGTCGGGCTCGGCCACGGAGGTCTTCTCGCGCTCGTCCGACGTGCTGATCGTGGACGAGGCGGCGTAGACCTGAGTCCATCGGTAGGATGCCGCGCCCAACGGAGCAGTGTTATCTGTGATGGGCTGAAGTCCACTTGCGAATCGATTGCCGCCGTCACCCAAGGAATAGATTCTCGGACCTGAAGTCGTGTAAATCGCTCGGAGGGCCTCGCTTCGAGTTGTGTTCTTCTCGTCGGCAACCCACAGAGCGAGACCAACGATAACGCCTGAACTCGAAGTAGGAGAAAAACCTATGCCCTTGTTTTGATAAACATGGAAACCCGTAGCGCTTGCTCGGTTATTTACCGGAATAACATCATCTCCGCCCTCATAGGTATTCGTACAGTTTGTGAATGTACTGCTCGGGTTTCCATCCAAAGGCATTAAGGCGGCGTTTCTGAGAACTCGTAAGTCGTCGCAGTCGTTCGCGGTTACATGAAGAATAGTTGAATTGTCGGGAACTACGCCCATGTAAGCCGTGTCCTTGACGATGATGGAGTTACTCGTAGTGGCGTAGATTAAACTCCGCGCAGAAGGTTCGGACTCGGTCGTATTATGGAACACGTTCCCGCTAATAATCGTATCCTTAACGATGTTCAGATACATCAGATAAGTCGGCGAATCTGACGTTGCCTGATAGGAAACTAAATTATCTGCAATCTTAAGGCGATAACAGGGAGTCTGATCGGTATCGTCCGGGTTATAGGTAACCCTGATTAGCGGTGAAGTAATTACTCCTGTTGAAATTGTATTCCCGGTAATAACGCCATCGCCGATCATACGGAAGTTGAACGCCGGGCTAATCGAGTCGTCGGCAGAAGTTATTTTGTTTCTGACGACGTTTCCCGAGAACACAAAGTCGTAGCACTTCTCAAGCTCAAGACCTCGTACACATCCCTCGGACACGTTCCCGATTACTGTCAGCCCCGTTACATTTCTGACCTTGATCGAACTGCTGTAGGTATTGCCATACTCATAGCAATCGGAAATCGTCAAGCCCCGCTTGGGGTTGCCGCTTCTGTCGGTGACGTAGACCAGATGCGGCGGCTTGTACCCGGAGGATTGAGACGTATCCGTTCGCGTGCATTTGATGTCATACCCACGGCACTGAGTAATGCTCGCGCCGATGAAGTCGTCAAGAAGAATGCCGAACTCGTAGTCTCGGAAGGTGCAGTGGGAAACGTTGATGCCGGAGATGAACGGCTCGACGTTATCGGTGGTGCTGGCGATACCCGTCACGAAGCCGGTGAACAGGCAATCTTCGATGTTCACGTCCTGCGCGCCGAGGTTGAGCATGATCGCGGTGTCATTCACCTCGTCAGAGCCGCCCTTCTCAGCAAGGTCAAAGATGAGACCGCTGATAGACACAGGACCGCCTGTGATGATGAACGATCCCTCAATGGCTGTAGTTGTTTGACGGATGGTCGCCATGCCACAGATTCGCACGGGTTTCGCGATGCTGAAAGCCGCAGAAATCAGATAGGTTCCCGGAGGGAAGTAAAGGGTCGCCCCCGTGTCCGGAATGGATGCTAATGCGGCTGAGACAGCCTCGGTATCGTCCGTCACGCCGTCGCCCGCGGCACCGTAGTCCTTGACATTCACGATGTCGGCGAAGTGTGCCGCAAGGCTTCTGGGTGTGTTGCCGCCACTCGGAGTCACCACCGACTCATCTTCCACGCCCTTGGGCTGCTGCAGGATGAAGATGCCGTCGTCGCTCTTCTTCACGAGAGCCGCACCCGGCACGTAGTTTCTAGAAAGAGAAGCCATGTTTTATCCTAAAAAGACGTTGACGATGCAGTTATCCGCGCCCGTCGCCGCCGCGCTGTATTTATAGGCAAAGGTCAGATTCGTATCGTCGATGCTGTTTAATCGGCAATATTCCAAATTCGTGCTGATCGTAGCCGCGTCGGAAATCGAATATTGAATCTCGTTAACCCTAGGAGTATATATGCAATGGTGTTCCACGGTTACTGTCTGCTGAGCGAGAGAACTGTCATTCGATAATGCGACGGAAAGATTCTTTCGGCTCGCATAAGCCGTGCTGGCGACGCTTGCCGAAATATCCCAAATCTGAGCACGGTTCAAATCGCGTCTGTCGCCGCTGAAGGGAACCTGTCCCGTGCTGAGCTCCATCGAGAGGCGGATCGTCTCCGACATTGGAGTGCCCGAGGAGACAAAGCCCGTCGTGCAGTTGTCGATGTTTCCGCTGATGTTGTTCCCGCGCTTGCTGTTCGAGGCCGAGGTACGCGAAAGCCCAACCACGCACTGACTCGCCGTGAAGCTGATGTCACTCGCGTAGCCCTGCATGTCGATGGCCGTGCCATTGCACCGCTTCACCTTCGCGTCCAGCCGCGCACCACGAACATCCGGGGAAACATAGACCGCTGTTCCCGAGTAAAGCGAGCCGCTTTCCGCGTCTCCGTCTGGTGCCGTCGAGTTGGCGTAGCTGAACTTGACCGTTGCGCCCGCATAGAGCGCGAGACCGCACGTCCCGGCCACGCGGGACGTGGCCGTGATCGTGCGAGTGCAAGTGATTTCAAGATTCAGGTTCTCGCCATACACACTGACCGCATCCCAATTCGGATCGGGGAACGTGTACTCGGGAGCCGCACCCATGTAATCCGGGTGGTAGAGCGAGAGGTTGCGCACGTCAATAAAGGCGGAGCCATACGTGCCCGAGGAAAGATTCACCTGAGCCGAATTGCTCTCGGAGATAATCCTTCCACCCTTCGTGAGACGCACCGTGTTTCGAGTCCTGAAACCCGTTCCCGCCCAACACGCATAAACGTGGATGTCGCCAATCTCGATATTCGTGCCGTCGATCACAATGCCGTCAATACCCTCACCCTCGTAATACTTCGAGGTAGAACGGGTGGAAACGGCTTCAGAATACTTGAGCATTCCCGCGAGGCCGATAAAAGCCTTGCGCAGAATATGATCTCCGGGGCCGCTGATTATCAGACCTTCCTGACCGAAAACCGAGCCATAAATGCTGATGTCGGAAATCTGGTTGTCCGTAACGTCCAAAGCCGTACTCGTCGGCTTCGTGAATAGAGCACCGATCCCGGCCACATTCGAGATACCCACGTTGATGACGAAGCCTCGCCCGCAGACGCTCAGGCCATTGCCGCTCGTGTTGCCGTAGTCCGCCGACGAGTCCTTCCAATTGGACGTGAGATAGGAGCCGTCGATCTCAAGATTGCTCAGGCCGAAATGCAGAAGCTCCGCGCTCTCGTCGAACCCGTCCGTCTTGACAAAATCTCCGTTCGTCCCGGCGATCTGCTTCAGTTGAGTCACGTCATAGCCGCCACCGACAACGTACACTCCGCCCTTCAGCGTGATCGACGTTGCGAGATACGTGCCCGCAGGGAGGAGCACTGTTCCACCGCCCACGGATTCGGCTCGGTCAATCGCCGCCTGAATTGCCGCCGTGTCGTCCGTCTCCCCGTCGCCCACTGCGCCGAAGTCCTTGACGTTGACGACATCAGCGAAGCGCTCGCCGAGCGTGCGCTGAACCGTACTACCTGAGGCCGTGGCCACGCGATTGCTAATGTCCGTGCCCTTCGTGCCGACATCGCCGAAACCTTTGACCCAGAAGTACCCGTTGTAGGGGTAGTTCTCGACCGCGTCGAGCGTGTCCACAATGTGCGGGATGTCCCAGGAGTACTGCTCGACGAGCGCACGGATCTTCTCGCACGTCTCGGCAGCGAGCCCCGCGGACTGCATGTACTCGAGGGTTGTCTGGACCGCGGCGAGGAGCTCAGCCATGAGTTCCTCCGGGGTCTTGGTCGAAGTGGTCGGCGTCTTGATCGCGCGGTCGAGTTGCTCGAGCAGCTGCTGGATGAGCGCAACTGCCTTGTCCGCGGACTCGTTGAGCAAGTCAGGATAGAACCCGCCGCGGTTCGTGAGCGCCATCTCCTGCGTGTACGGCACCGCGGAGAGAATCGACAGATTCGTGCCGCTCGCAAGCGCTTCGCTGAGCGTGATCATGCCGCCGGGCGCGTTGTCCTGGTCCTCGGACAGCGTGACGGTGTAGGCCGAGGACGCGAGCTCGACGTCAGAGTTGCCGTCCTCGCTTGAGATGTAGACCGCGACCTGATCGGTGCCGAACACCTTGAAGCCGAAGGAAAACTCGGTCGTGCTGCCGTCGCCGGTGTACGGTCCTGCTCGGCGGGTCTCGTCAGGGATTGCCATTGGGCGTGCCTCCAGAAGAATCTGCGGAGGAGTGTCCTCCTGGAGGCGCTGCGCTTTATGCACGCCCTGCGCACGACCACGCACGTCAGCGGTAGACCGTGCGCGGGGCTTCAACTCCGCGGCACGGTCGGGCAGAATGAGAGAGTCAGCAGCTGCAGGAGCCAGAGATGATCGACCGCGAGACCGCCTTTTACTACGCGAAGTGTGTCCTTTTGGACATCCTTCTCTTGGTCGCCACTCCATTCATTGTGCAGGCGCTCGATTCTCGAGATCTATTTGAGGCCTTTTTAGAAAGGCCTTTGACCGTTCTCTATATAATATTTTTAGTTTATTTAATAATTGCTTTTGTATATAGCTTATTCAGAGTTTTTATTTTTCACACTCGTAACTGCGCAATAAGCGCTCTTATGACCTATCTAGTCACGCATCCAAACGCAGGCATTGCTTGCATAATCCTATTCTCTGTTTGGGGGTGGTTCATTTAGTCCTCTCCTCGGCCGCGCAACAGCCCCTGTACGAAGTCGCCGGCGTTCTCCGGGTGGATCTCGTCGGCATAGACGCCCGCCATGTAGCCCGCTTCCTTCTTGAGTGCGCCGACCGGGAGCCTCAGCACCACGGAGAGCAGATCGAGGAAGTTGCGCATGGCCGTGCGCGCGTTAGGCTGCTCCTCGCCGGTCACCGTGCGGGCGACCGTGGCCACGCCGCCGGCAGCACCGACAACAAGGTCAACGGCCGGGGAACTCATAACACGCCCGACGTAGGGGTCTTTGCCCCAGAGCGTCTCGAGCGTGCCGTGCAGCGGCAGTGAGTCATCATTTGCCCAGTACGCTGCGACGGAGTTCACCCCGGATCCGATGAACGGCGCCATGGCAATGACGCCCTTGAGCGGCTCGCCGACGAAGAGTTGCAGCGCGTCGTACGCATCCCAGTCGTCGTCATCGTCCGTGTCCCAGCCGCCCACGATCATGCGCAGGATGACCGCGGAGAGGACCGACGGCACCCACGAGATGAGCAGCGCCTCCTTGGCGAAGCGCCCGTACTGCTTGGTCTCGCGCGCGAGCATGCCGCGCTCGGCGAGCAGGTTCAGCTGCATGTTGAAGTAGTTGTAGAACACCAGGAAGGCGCGGTAGAGCGCACTGCCGGTCTCGACCTCGGAGAGGTTCTCGGGCGAGAAGTCGGACTGCGTGCGGCGCACGAGCGCGTCGGCCTCGGCGACAGCGTCCTGCTCGGACATGCCCTCGCGGATGGCTTTGTTGTAGCCCGCCGTCCACACGATGCCGTCGATCGGTTTCTGCATCGCGCTCTGCAGGAAGTAGCCGAGGCGGCCCACAGCGGCGCGCGCGGGTTCGAGCTTCGCGTCGAGCGCGGCGACCTTGTTGAAGGCGCCGCGAGCCTCCTTCACCGGGATGGCGTCGGTCGCGCCGGCGCGGCGCGTCTGCGACTCGTACTCGAAGGAGCGGTCCTCAAGGCGCGCCTTCATGAAGGGCGAGCGGTCCGCGATCTCCTGCAGGGTCTTGCCGGGGAAGCGGATGTAGGCCGAGAAGGCGTGCGCGATCTCCTTGCTGCCGACGAGCGCCGCGGCGATCGAGAGGCCGGTGCTCTGCTGCAGCGCGTTGATGATGTGGCCGACCATGATGTTCATGCCGGCGAGGCTGCGCAGGCGATTGAGTGCAGAGCTCACCTCGTCGACCTTGCCGTCGCTGATGCTCTGCTCGTACGAGCGCTTGATCCACGGCTCGATCACCTTGTCGAGGAAGTGGCCGCCGTGCAGGTTCACCGCCTCGCGGAACTCTCGGTTCTGCACGACCTTTGAGACCTCCTGAGCCGCCGGGCCGATGATCGAGAACTTCAGCACCTTCTGCACGTGCCCCGTCAAGCTGCCGATGTCGAGCGCGAGCGGGCGGTTGTAGCCCTCGACGCGGCTCTGCGCGAAGCCGGGGTCGTTGACCGGCATAACCTTGAGGTACGTGTCCTGCGAGAGCGCGCGCTCGATCTCCTCCTGCCTGCTGCGTTCGTCGACCAGGTAGTGGTCGGTCACGGCCGGCACGTAGCCGCCGCGGTAGGTGCCCCAGGGGGTCTCGATCTCGGTCGCCTCGATCTCCTGGAAGTAGCGGCCGAACATCTTGCGGTAGGCCACCTGGGCCTCGTGCTTGGTCGACTCGAGCGTATCCCACACGGCCTGCACGAAGTCCATGTCAAGCTCGTCGACATAGCCCTCGCGGTACATGCGGGCGATGAAGTTGTCCCAGGCGCTGCTGTCGAGCTCGCCCGTCGGGTTGCCGTCCTGGTCCTCGGCGATCTTGCCCCAGGGGCGGTCCTTGCCGCGGCCGCCGAGGAGGAGCTTGCGCTTGTTCGAGGCGTTGCCGGTGTGCAGGATCGCCGCGATGAGCTCGGCCTTGTTGCGGAAGGTGTAGTTGATCTCGGGCGCCTCGATGTTGCGCACGAGCTCCCAGCGCACGTGCATCGGCTCGATCAAGTCGGCGAGTTGCTTCTGGAGCTCGTTGTTCTTGACGCGGTAGCGCGCGGTCGCGTTCACGATCGGACGGAAGATGTAGTTGGTGAAGGCGCCCTGGGTGCCGCCGTCGAACCATCTGCAGAGGTTCTCAACGCGCACCAGCTGGGCCGCGATGCCGCGGAGCCCGAAGGCCGCCTTGTCGTCGCTGTCGACGGCGTGCAGCTTGCCGGCGATCTTGCCCTTGTGCGGGCGAGCCTCGGCGGTCTTGACGAGCGCGTCGACGGCCTCCTCGAGGTCGAGCCGCTGACCGTCGAGCTCGAGCTTGCGCGCCTCGCCGGACTGTCGCCAGAGCGCGCGGACGTTCTCCATGAACTCGTGCGCCTCACCCATCGGCATGTCAGGGAACATGACGCCCGTGAAGCCGCCGTCCTTGACCATGGCCCTGTAAGCCTCGAACTTGTTCTCGTCGTGCGCCTTGAGATTCTTGATGTACTCATCGGCGGCCGCGCCGTCGACGGGCTTCGCGCTGTGCCCCAGGCCCTTGTTGGTCATGAGGTAGCGGGCGATGTTCACGATGTCGAGGTCGCGGGTCTTCGCGAGCTTCGTGTTGTTGCCGAAGACCTTCCCGCGCAGGCTCTTGAAGTTGTCGAGCTCGGCGGTGTAGTTGAGCGCGAGCAGCGCCGCCTCGTGCTGCACCAGCTGAGCGCGCTTGGCGAGCACGGCCGCCTCGCGGTCGCCCTTGCTGAAAGCCTCCTGCGCCTCGCGCGCGGCACGGGCCTCGGCGCGCATGAAGCGGCGCGCGGTGATGTCCCTGACCGGCATGCGCGAGAGCAGCTGCTCGGCTGCCCTGCGGGCCGCGGCGCGGTAGATCCTCGAGTTGCCGGTCTTGTCGCCGGCGAGGTAGGCGAGCTCGTGCGCGACCATGCGGCCTCGGGCCTCGTTGTGCAGAGCCTCGGTGATGAGGCGCTCCACGCTCGCGGGGTCGACGAGCTCGCTGTGCTGGGCCACCAGGCGCGCCGTGATCTCGTCCTCGATCATCTGCTCCTTGTCGCCGCAGGCCGCGATCTGGCTGATCATCTGGCGCACGTTCGTGAAGCGCGCGAACGGCTGCAGCAGCTGCAGCGTCTGCTCGGGCGAGAGGCCGCCGTGCTTGGTGACGCCCATGGCGATGAGCTTCGCCGTCGTGCGCTCGGAGAGGCCGGCAGCGCGGAGCTTGTCCGGGTCGAGCTTGAGGTTCTCGATGCCGAAAGCCTTGCCGCCGGTCTTGAGGATGTCGACGGCGATGACGTCCTTGCGCCCGTTGATCTTGCGCTCGGCCTTCTCGCGCAGTTGCTTGCGGAGCTCGGCGACCTGCTTGTCGATCTTCTTGCGCTCGCGCTCGCGCGCGTTGGCGTACCACTTCTCGTCGCGGGCATGCGCGGCCGTGATCTTCTCCGCGCCGGCACGCTCGGCGTCATCGCGCTCGAGCATGATCTGCCGCCACTCCTCGTCGGACATGTCCTCGGGCTTGCTCTCGAAGAGCGGCTCGAGACCCTCGGCGCGCTCGGCGTTGATGATGGCCTCCTCGCCCACGAGCATGCGGTCGAAGACCCTGCGGACCTCGGGCGAGATCTCGGGGAGCGCCTCGCCGGTCGCAGCCTGGTACTGCGCACCGATGCGGCTCTCGATCGTGGACTTCACTGCGCGGTAGACGTCGATCACCCAGCCACCCATGCGGCGGAAGAAGCCCTCGGTCTTCGGCGTCGGCGCCTTCGCGGTGGTGATGTAGAGCTCGGCCCAGTGCGCGAAGCGCTCGTGCAGGGGGCGGCGCTGCTCGAAGTCAAGCGCGTTCCACTCGTCGACGCTCTTGAGGCCGAGCGCCTCGAGGATGGTCTGCGCGTCCTCGCGAAAGAGCGCGCTCGCGTTCGGGTCGGTCGCCGCCGCGAGCAGGTTCTCGAGGTACCAGTGCCCCATCTCGTGCACGACGGTCGAGACGTCGGAGTTGAGGCTCAGGCTGATCTCGTTGGTCGCAGTGTTAAAGCCGCCGCGGGCGTCCTGCTGCAGCGAGCCAGGTGCCGCGTTCTCACTCGCCTCTGCAACCGTGCGCTCGAGCGCCTCGCTGGTCTCAGAGAGTGCGTCCACGAAAGCGACTTGCATGTCCTCGCCGGCGTCGTAGTCGGTGGCGTAGTCAATGGCCTCAATGCGGTCGGGCGTGACCAGATTCTCGCGAGCCTCGCCGTCATACACCATGAAAACGATGTCGGGCTCGCCGCTCTGGAAGCGGTCAAACAGATCGTAGTTCCAGCCGTCCGGCGCCCACTGCCGGTCAAACTTCACACGCGCGACAGGAATGAAGCCCGCACTGCCATAGAACTCGGGCAGGATGGTGTTGAAGCAATCCAGACGGCGGCCGCCGGCGGCAATGGCACAGTGAACGACAGCAAGACCGGCCTGAGAACCCTTTTTGCTGAAGACCGAAACAATGTCATCGCCGTTCTTGAGCGCGAAGCCAGACTGTCCGTCCGGCGAGAGGAAAAGACGCAGCCCCTTGAGCTCCGCACGGCTCTTGAGATCGACACAAGCTCCGAACAGCTGACTGCGCTTGGCCGAGCGGCACTTCTCCCAGAAGACCTTCGCGGACTTGGCGCCGGACTCGAGTTCGTAGAAGTCCGTTGCAGCGTCGAGCACTCTGCCGCCGCTGAGGCGCACATTCTCCTCAAGGTAGCCCCGCAGGCCGGTCTCAGATGTGCCGCCGGCGCGCCATACCTTGACGACGGTCGCGCGCTTGTCGTCGATCAGAGTCCGTGCTCGCGATACACCTCCTCGAGTTCCTCGACCGTCATTCCGTACCGCTTCGCTGCGGCCTCGAGCGTCATCTCTTCCCTCGGAGCTGGCTGTCGAAGCTCCGCGAGCTTCTTCTGCACGTACGCCCTCGTCTCCGCGGAGATCGGTCTGAGCTTCTTCTCGGAATACGGCACCTTGGGCCGCCAGCCCTCCCTGCCGGATGTCTGCGCGGAGGTCGGCACCGCCGTCGATGCGATAGAGCCCCTTGCGTTCTCTCGGGTTGATGTTGGCATATCTCTGTTCATTCCTCTGCTGGATGGACGGCTGATTGAGCTCGCCGGCCTTCGCCTTTCCCTTGCTCTTTTTCTTGGAGCGCTTTGCTTCGGCCTTGGCCTCTTCCTCGAGGCGGTTGATCTCTTCCTGCTTCTCAATCTCGGCATCCACTTTGTAGATGCCTTCCTGAGGCTTGGGAAGCTCGGGCTCGTTCTGCGTGGCGACCGCGAGCTCCTCCTTGGAGGGCTTATGCGTCTCGTGCCAGGCGTAGTGCTCGCGCGCACGGCGCACGCCGTCGCGGATGCTCGAGCCGATCTCTACTCGTGAATGTTCGGGCCGCCCATGAAGAAGCGGTAGCGCTCCGGCTCGTTCTCCCTGAGCTCCTGCATCCTCTCCTTCCGCTCGATGATCGCGATCTTCTCCCGAATGTGCAGCATCTGCCGCGAGTTCGGATCCCTGCCCTCCTTCAGAAAGGTTTGGTACCTCTCCTCGAGCACTTCCTTCATCGTGTACGTTCTGTGGGGTGAGTCGTTCGTCATATTCCTTCCTGAAGACTACGGTCGTGTCATACCAGGCCACATCCGCGTAAGTAATGCCTTCAATATCTCTGCAAGACTCAACGATGTCGTCGTATTTATTGGCCTCCGCCTTTACGGCAGCCTCGATTTCTTGATCGGAAAGCCCTTCAAACGCATCCGCATTGAACTCCGGCACGAACTGAAATCGGATGCCGGTGGCGTTGGGCATGCGACCCGCGCGAGCGTCGGCCGAGGGGCGAGCGTCCGTAATCACAGTGTAGAACGTGACGCCCTCCCCCTCAATTTTTTTGATCAGAGTCTTGACGTATTCGCTGTCGTACGGGTGCCCCTCCTTGAAATAGATCTCGACGCCGGGACGGTGGCGCAGGTAATCAACCTTCTCCCCGTCCTTCAGCACGCGGCTCATGAAGGTCGAGTCCTGGTGCTTCGAGCGCGCGATGTCGATCACGGTGCGGAACACGTTCGACGGATCGTAGCCGGTGCGGGCCACGAGCTCGACGTCGAAGGAGGTCTCGTGCGAGCCCATGTAGACGCCGTCGGTGGTGTTCGCGTGGAAGGAAAGCAGATGCACGCCGTCGTCGGCGGCCACGGCGGCGTCGCGCATGCGGCGCGCGGCGACAGCCTGGTCGGCGTCCTGCGGGATGAAGTCGGCGCCCTGAGTGCCCTTGCCCATCGTGAGCGAGATGCCGGCCTGGTAGCGCGAGACGCGATCCTTGGCGGCCTCGAGAAACTCTCGCGCGGCCTGCCTCTCTTCCTCGGTGCTGTCGGCGCGGTTCAGTGTTGAGCGGGCATTCCTGATGCCTTCGCGGTCGGGGTTGCCCTCGAGATCGGCCTCGTACTCAAAGGAGCCGCCGGCGCCCTCGGCGGTCGTCCAGTCATTGATGGTCCAGATCTCTTTCTCGACGAACCACACGACGGCCTGCAGGTCATCGTCTTGCACCGTGCGCAGCCGCTCATCCTGCGAGAGCTCGGGATCCGCGCGGATGAGCTCGGCAGCGCGGTGCATGGCATCCTGGCCGAGGCCAAACTGCCCGGTGCTTTCCCAGTTTCCGTCTTCGTCAATCGTCAGATCGCCCTTGACGGCACCCTCGGCACGCGGCGCCACACGGAGCTTGCCGGCGTGTCGCTGCAGCAGGCGCGCAGCCCACACGTCGATGGTCGCGCCCGGCGCGTAGCCGATCAGGTTGCCAGCGAAGGTGATCGCCTTCGGCGCGGTCTTGCCGACTCGCTTAAGCGGGTTCGCGTTTCGCACCTCACGCCAGTGACCAAGAATCGCTCTCAGAGCGTTGCCTGAGTTGGTGCTGTAGAGCGCGCCCGACTCCTTGCGGGGGAGCCGGTAATTGACTATCTGGGCGAGCTTCTTCGAAAGCTCCTCGAGCTTCTTGTACTCAGGAAGCTCTTTGACCTTGTCCGCGCTGACCGCGTACTTCTTTCTGCCATTGGCGTCAACGGTGTACGGGCGCTCCTTGTCAACAAGGTCGCTGATGGCCTGCAGTGTCGCGATGCGCTGCTTGTCCCAGTCCTCCCAGACGGGCAGAAGTTCGTCCCAGTTGCCGCGCGTCAGCTGGCGCATGATGTCGACTGCTGACTGCCAATTCTCGCGCACAGGGGTCTTCGGAGAGGTCGCGCCGAGCAGGTCGGCGAGCACGTCGCCGGCAGAGCCAAACTCCTCGCGCAGGCGGCTGCGCATGGCCTTGTACCAGGACGCCTGTCCGATGATGTTCGCAGCCTCCTTGTCGCCGTCGAGCATGCGGTGGTAGATCGCACGCACTTCCTCAACGAGACCGTCGGAGATGGCGATCACGCGGTCCGTGTACTCGGGAGTGCCGCGCTTCAGCGCCTTGCCGTTGTCGTCAAGATTGAATGTGTAAGCGCTCGTTTTGAACTCCGGCGCGTAGCCATCGTCGCCCTTCTTGATCTTCGAGAGTTCGACGGGCATCCAGCCGTTCTCGGGGCGATATGTCTCATGCGCGGCGAGAATCTGCCTGCGCAGGTCCTCCTCGACCTCAGGCTCGAGCTTGGCATCGCGGAGGATCTGCTCCTCTGCCGGCGTGAGCTCGGTGACCGGCTCGGCGATGGCGCCCTGGTTCAGCACGCCCTCGGGCGCGCGGCTCACGAAGCGCGGACGGAGCTTCTCGGCCTCCTGATAGGACATGCCCCTGCGGCGCGCGGTGTTGCCGACGATCGTCGCCACCATGCGGGCGGACGCCGACAACTGCGACTCGCTGAGGGGTGCGCCGGTCGCGCGCATCTCCTCCTTGATGCGCTCGATGAGCTCGCGGCGGAAGGTCTTCTGCTCGTCCGTCTCGGTCTTCTCGAGGCGCTGCTCGGCCTCGCTGATCTTCGCCTCGGCCTGCTCGGGGTTCTGCTCGAGCTCGCGCATGGCCTCGAGCATCTCGCCCGTGACGCGCTCGGACTGCCGCATCTCGAAGTACGACTCGGCCTCGGGATCCAGGCGCACGTGCTGCATGAGGTTCTGCCCGAGCGGCGTGCCGGCGATCGTCTCGGCGTAGACCGCGGCAGGGATCTCGACGTCGGCATGGTTGAGCACGGCCTGATCGAGGTTCGCCGCCACATCGGGCAGCACCTTGGCCAGATCCTCGCGGCTCACGCCGTTGTCGACGAGCGCCTGGTTGAACACCTTGCCGTCGATGTAGACGGTCTTGACGTCGCTGCCGCCCTCGTCGCGCACGATGCGCTCGGCCATGCCGCGCGGATCGGTCGCGGTCTGAATGGTCGGCGCGCTGCTCTGCAGCTTCTCGAAGAACTCGACGGTCTTCTCGGCCTGCCGCGCGCGGTGTGCCTGGTAGCCGTAGGAGGGGATCGCCGTCAGGCCGCCCATGAGCACCATGCCGCGGAAGGCGTGCACGGCCGTGCTCGAGAGCTCATCCCACACCTCCTCGGCCGTCAGGCCGGGGCGGTCCGGCGTCGAGATGTAGCGCGCGAACTCGCCCATGGCCATGGTGATGGCCTGCTGCGCGACCTCGGTCGCCGTCTCGCTCGCCACGTTGACGCCGTACGCCTTCGCCGCAGTGCGGAGCGCGTAGCCCTGCGTTATCTGCCTGAGCGCCGCTGCGGTGATCTCGCGCTCGGCGTACTCGAGCACGGGGCGCAGGAGCGGGCTCAGCATCACCTTCACGTTCCCGGCCTCGAGGCCGCCGTTGAGCAGTCCGACCACCGACGAGGCGTACATCGCCGTGCGGCGGTCGATGCCGGCCTGCACCATGTCGCGGAAGGAGTTGCCGCCCTCGGCCTGGTACATCGAGTCGAACGTGCCCGCGGTGGCCATGGCCGTGCCCACGGCGCTCACGGCGGCGCCTGCGGCCGCACCTGCGGCAGTGCCGACGCCCGGAACGATCGAGCCGGCAGCCGCGCCTGCGCCCGTGGCGCTCAGCCACCAGGCACCCATCGTGCCGGCGACGGCAGCGCCGCGCGCAGAATGCAACGCACCACCCACCACTGAGCCGAGGAGGTTGCCCAGGTCGTAGCTGAAGCTGTCCTGGTTGATGCCGACGCTCGCGGAGAAGAGCGCGTCCTCGAGCGCCTGGTTTTTGCGGCGGAAGCCCTTGTCGAGCGGCAGGCCGGCAGCATCGAACTCGATGCCTTTGTCGCGCATCTCCGACCAGAGCGTGCCCTGCTCGATGCCGGAGTAGCCCATCTTCAGGCCGCCCCACAGGTTCGTGAGCATGCCGGCCTCGGGGTTGCTGAGCCGCACGGCGCGGTCGGGAGCGAGCCTGTATTCGTCGTCGGGCTCGCCGGTCACAACCGTGCTCGGATCGAAGTACGGCTCCCGGATGTTGATCGAGTTGTTGACTGCTGCAAGGAGTTTCGACATTGGGTGAACCTATCAATAGATGCGTCCGGGATCGGCGGGGAGCTTGAACTCAGGCCCCATGACGTACCACGGCCTCGAGTCCTCTTCTTTTTTTTCGGGTCGGTTGATCTCGGAGAGATCGAGCGAAACGCCCCTCTCGCGCTCCTCGAAGTACTTCACGAGCTCGGCGATCTTGGCCTCCGAGTACTTCCCGCGCGGGCGGAAGACCGTCGCACCGAACTGCTGGGTCCAGCTGCCGCCCGGGTTCTCCGGCGTCGAGTACTTCGACTCGTCGGAGAAGGTGTAGTGGTTGGGCTTCTTGAACTTGTCCGGGAGGTGCACGCCGCGGCCGGACTTCGCGCGCTCTTCCTCGCTCATCTCCTTCCAGGCGCCTCGGAGGTCGTAGTTGAAGACATCGCGCGCGCGGCCCGTGCGCCTGGCCCATGCCTGGTACTGCTTCTCCTCCTCCGCGGTGAGCTCCGTGTTGTAGTAGTCGGAGAGGTCGGTGTTGAAGCTCGGAGCCTTCACCGAACTGTCGGCGCCGCCCGGGCTGACCTGCACGGTCACGGGGCGGAAGCTGTTCGCGTGACGAACGACGTCGCTGCCATCCACGATCCAGTAGCGGCCGGGCTCGCCCGTCTGCCGCAGCCAGATCCGATTGCTCTCGATGCCGTCCTTCAGTGCCTGCCCCGTCAGCGGGTGCCGCTCGTTCGCGCCCGTGAGCCTGCCGACGAACTGCGCCTTTGGATCGAGCGCCTCGCCGAAGGCCGCAAGGGACTTCTCGGCGTCGTCCTTGGTCAGGCCCTTGGAGAGAAGAACCGGGCGCCCGTTGATGACGGTGCGCTCGCCAATAACAAGGTCAAGCGCCTTCTGGATGGCCTCGCCCGCGTTGCCGGCCTGCCCTTCAGCCATGAGACCGAGAGCGACATTCGTGACGGCGATCCGCTGCTCGGCGCGCGTCGCCTCGTCGTCGTAGTACTTGTCGATTTCGATCGCGATCTGAGACGTCGTCTGCTCGACCGGGACCGCCTTCGCGCCCTGGCCGGTGGACTTGTCCGGGATCTCGTGCGTCTTCTCGGCGCGCGCAAGCTGTCCGCGGTAGTAGAGGCGTACGGTCTCGGGATCAATGTCGGGATCCGCCGCCATCGCCGCAGGCACGTACCCCTCGATGTTCTTGCCGAAGTTGCGCTTGAGCATGGTCAACCCGTCGGCATCGAGGCCGCCGGCGACCATGTACATCATCTGGGTCTTCTCCTGGGGCGACTTGCCGTCCATGAAGGTGTCGAACCCGGCCTTCTCATTGTTGGTGAGGAGGCCGGGGGCGGAGCCCGTCTGCTTCTCGATGTCCGAGGCTCGGCTGGTGCGCTCGACCAGTTGCTCCCTGAGCTTGTCCGGGTTGTTCCAGTTGAGCGCCTCCGCGCCGGCGTAGGCCATGGGATCGGCCGCCATCGCCTTGAGGCGCGCGTCGCACGCACGGATGACTGCGGCGCTGGATGTTGTCGCTCGTAGCTCGGCAAGCTCGGCAGCGGTCATGTTCGGGACGCTCTGGAAGGCGAGCACCTCCTGCACCTTCTCGTACTTGGCGGGGTCGCGACTCTCGAGCTCCGAGAGGAGATGCGCGGGGATCTTCTCGCCCTTCTCGGCCGAGGCGGCGATGTTCTTGACGAGCTCGTCGGTCTCAGCCTCCTCGATCACCCTGCGGCGGGAGAGCTCAGCGCTCACGGTTCTGTAGACGTGGTCGCGGGTCTCGGGGTCCTTGATCTCGAGCGCAGCCTTGAGCGCGGCGGTGCGGTCGTCGCCGTACTTCTCGAGGATGTCATCGCTCTGCGCGGTGATCGCGGCCTGTTTTTCCTCGGCCTCGATCGCCTTCTCGGACTGCGCGATCTGGGCCACACCCATCTCGCCGCGGTTCTTCTTGAGGTATGCCTTGGCTCCTGCGATGTCGTTGTTGTCCAGGAAGTCGCCGACCTTCTGCGCATGAACGGGTCCGAGGTACTTCGTGAAGTCGGGCACCACACCCTTGCGCTTCGCGCTCTCGACGATCACGGCGCGCATGCCGGCGATGCCGCTCGCCGATTCGTTGGGGTCGTCGCTCATGGCGAGGCCGAGCGCGGTGCTGAGCGAGCGCTGCCTCACGCTCTCGTCGTAGACCTGCTGCTGCTTGAGCGTGTGCGTAGTGATGGCGTCGTTGTTCTGCCCGCGGGCCTTGGTGTAGTAGTCGTTGAGCGCGTCTCGCTGCGCCTTCGAGGTTGCCTCGCCGAAGACCGCCTCGTACTCCCCGCGGAACTTGTCGTCGATCTCCTCCTGCAGCGACTTCCCGCCCGGGCGCTTGAGCGCGTTCTCGCCCTCAAGCTGCGACCACTCCGAGCGCAGCGCGATGCGCTTCTCCTCGAGGCGGGTGATGAGGTCCTGCGAGCGGGTCTTGTCAAACTCCGCCTGCCACGCGTTGAGCTTCTCGAACACGCCGCCCTTGCCGGTCATCATCTCGCGGACGGCCATGCCGCCTGCGCCGTTGACCTTGGGCGCCTCGTGGAGCTCGCCCATGACGGGGCGCTCGACCGCGGCCGGGGTGCTGTAGGGGTTGGGTACCTGAATGCCTGCCATGGCTTCTCCTTACTTGCTCGTGCCGACCTTGCTGCCGCCCCACTTCTGCATGGCGGACTCGCCGAACATCATTCCGGCGTTGAGGTGCTGCGTGAGCGCCGCGGCCCACGGCGAGATGCTCGAGGCGGCGACGCGCACGGCCTTGGCCTGCCCCTGCGCGCTGACGGCCTGCTTGCGGTAGCCCCACGAGTTGGCGATCGCGTTGGCCATGATCTGGTTGCGGTTCATCTCCTTGGAGATGTCGACCGAGGCGAGCACCTCGGCCGCGGAGCCTGCGCCGGCGACACGGATGCCGCTCGCGCCCTGGCTCGCGCGGATCGCGCCCTTGGTCTGTCCCGCCTGGAAGCTCACCTGCGCGGACTCCTGATGACCCGCGCGCACGGTGTCCTCGGCCGCGGTCTGATACGACTGCGCGAGCATGTCGTAGAGCTCGGCCTGCATGTTGAGGATCGACTTCTGCCGGCGCGCCTTTGCGTAGGCGAGGATGGCGCCGACCGAGCCCTGCTCGCCGGCGTAGCCCATCTTCATGCCCATCTGGAAGTCGCTGAAGCTCTGCTGCGACATGACCGACTGACCGGCCTTCTTCGAGGCGCCGGCCGTGGTCTGACCATCGTTCTGAAGGTCGATGTTGAGTAGTCTGCCCATGGGGTGCTCCTTGTGATCGGGCCAAGGTAGACCCCGCAGGCAGGCGCTTTATGCACGTCAGGAAGCGACCGTCATCGCGATGCTCGAGATCTCGAGCGGCAGCGGGTCGTCCTGCTTGAGGCAGATCTGCCCGCCGTCGGACCAGCGCACAGGCGGCTTGATGCGAATCTCGCCCGTGACGCGCGCCGGGGCCGTGCCGGGCTGCTCGGTCGTGCGCTGCGCGTACTCGGCGAAGCGCTCGGTCTCCGCGTCGTACTTCTTCAGCGTGCTGTCGCTGTAGCCGACCCAGATGCCGCTCGACTCGTAGAGCCTGATCGCGACCTCGCTCACGTTCTTGGGCTCGCCCATGCCGTAGCCCTCCTTCTGCAGCACGGTGGGCAGGCTCTTCACCTCGGTCGTGTAGGGCAAGCCCACGTGCACCACGGAGGCCGGCACCTCGAGCGTGATCGTGCCGTCGGTCACCGTCTGCTGCGGCAGCACCGCGCCGTCGGCGAGGATCGAGACGGTCCTGCCCTCGAGCCACGTGAGCCCGCTCACGGTCGTGGTCTCCGCGCCGCGGTACGTGCCGCCCGAGTCCACGAAGAAGCAGTCCTCGAGGTTCTCGAACTGCCGCGTGCTCAAGCGCTCGACGTAGCGCACGACGCTGTCCTGGATCGTGCGCCGCACAACTGCGTAGAGCGCGGTCTCGTCGTCCTCGGCCACGCAGGCGACCGACTCGAAGGCGCCGTCGGTCTCGTGCCGGTGCCACGCGCCCACCTGCTGCTCGGGCACGTACGTGAGGCCGAGCAGCTGCCCCGAGCTCGAGACGCACCAGATGACGGGGAACGGCGCGCGCATGAAGGCCATGTCGACCACCTGCCGGTAGTCAAAGAGGTGCGGCGCGAGCAGGCACAGGTCGCCCGAGACATAGCCGCCGGCGGAGTCGTTGTAGGCGAACTCGTGCAGGTGTCCGCCCATGCTGTCGCAGTAGATGAGCGCCGAGTTGATCGTGACGGGCTGCACGTCGTTGCTGCCGATGTACGACTGCGGACGCGCGCTGATCGAGTCCGGCGTGATCGCGTCGGAGTTGAGCGGGCTGATGCGGAGCTCGCTGTCGCCGGTGAGCACCATCAGGTGCGCGAGCGCGGCGAGGTGGCGGATCTTCGAGAACGTCCTCGCGGAGATCTGCGCCTCAAGGCGGTCGTCGTCGACGCTCGGCAGCGAGTAGCTGAGGTCGTCCTCGGTGCCCGTGCGCGTGGCCCAGAGCTTCGTGGGCAGGTTGGGCGTGCCGCCGAACCAGCGGCGCTGCTCGAAGTAGGTCACGGCCGAGGGGTAGTCGCCCGTCGACGAGACGACCGCGGTGAAGCTCGCGCCCGAGCCGACGCCCAGCGGATCCGTGACGGTGATCGTCGGCGAGGAGTAGCCCGAGCCGCCGGTGAGCACGTTGACCGCGGTGATGACGCCGTCGGTGACCACGGCCTCGAGGGTCGCGCCCGAGCCGCTCGAGGAGAGCTCCTCGACGTTAAAGACCGGCGAGACGTCCTGCGTGTTGAGCGAAGCGGTGCCGGTGCCCGAGGCCGAGGAAATGCTGCCGCGGCGGGTCGTCGTGCAGGTGTAGGTGACCTTGAGCTTGGGCGTGATGTAGCCGTGGCCGGGGTTCTTGATCGTGAACCCTGTAAGCGTTGCAATGTTCTTGTAGTAGTAAACCGTGCGGTAGTCGCGCGAGTCCGCGCTCTGCCCGCCGGCGTTCCAGCGATCGTAGCTCGTGCCTGTCGTGTACTCGATGACGGGCTCGACCACGGCGCCCGATCCCTGCCCCTGCTCGTCGTAGACCTCGAGCGTGAAGGTCGGGTACGTCGACGGATAGCTCCCCGAGCTCTGCAGCGCGTGTGTGGCCACGCTCAAGTACTTTGTCGATGACGATCCTGTCAGCGAGCTCACGACGCTCTCGAAGACGTTGCTGCTGCTCGAGGTAAGGCCGAGCGAGCCGTACGTGGTCGCGCTCGGCGTGGCTGCGATGCCCTTCTTGAAGCTCGAGTAACCCGTGCCGCCTGAGTTGATGGTGACCGACTCAATGCCGCCCGAGGCCGTGAAGGCGGTGCCGAAGCGCCGCGGCGTGATGCTCAGGTCGGCGTCGATGTCATCGTCGATCAGGTACGTGTCCTCGGTGTCGCCGATGCAGCCGTAGAGGCCGCCCTGGTACTTGTAGACGCGATAGAACTCCGCGCCGCTGACGGCGTTCCAGGACACGCGCACGGTCGTGCCGGTCGCGTAGAGGTTGGCCACCACCTCGACCGCGTCGGAGGGCTTGCTCTCGTAGAGCTTGTCGCTCGAGAGCGCGGCGACCTTGTACTTGAAGGTGTACTTCTCGGCGTTGCTGTCGCTCTCGGCCGCGGTCGCGCGCACGGCGGTGACGCCCGTGGGCGTGCTGAGCTTCGGGTCGAAGCTCACCTCGGCCACGCGCCAGTCCTGCGCGGAGTAGCGCCTGAGCTCGGTCGGCGGGTAGTAGTGGTGCACGATCGTCATCACGTCGCCGCTCTGCACGTAGTGGAGCTCGAAGAGGTGCTCGGCGGCCCACGGCGTCGCGATCTCGTAGGGCGCCGTGCCGGCGGCGTTCATCAGCGTCTGGCCGTCGGTGTGAAAGCGCGCGTACTTGTCGCCGAGCTCGATCACCATCGTCTGGCTCTCGCTGAACGTGAACGGGATCAGCCTCGTCGCCTTGCCGGGGTACTTGCAGGCGTTGACGTACGCAAAGCCGGGACGGTTCTGCACGGGCCCCTGCGGCAGGATGAAGGCGTTCAGGCACTCCTCGAGGCCGGTCTGGTACGTGGTGTGGTCGATGCGCCCGTGCATGCGGGGCGAGATCTCGCCGCCTGTGAAGCTGCGCTGGATCACCTTAGAAGTAGTCATGCTGCCCCCTGTCCCAGTAGTCGCCGAGGAAGTCCTCGCGGCGGCCCTCGTGCAGCCGCAGCTGCCGCGCGTCGTTGGCCATCGCGCGCTGCACCGTCGCCTCGTAGATCTCGCGCATGCTCTGCGAGACCTGCACGCCGGTCGCGCCGGGCATCACGGGGCCGGCGAGGTGCGAGGCCAGGAGCCACGCGAGCGCGTCGACGAAATCGCTCGGAAAGAGCGAGGCCGGCGTCTTGGCCGACGTGTAGCGGATCCAGCACGTATCGTGCTTCCACACGAGGCAGGCGCGGGAGTCCTGCTGCTCGATCGTCCACAGCGTGCGCATGAAGTGCTCGGTGAGCCCCTCGTCGTCGACGTGCGCCTCGAGCACGGTCACGCAGTCGCTCGGCAGCGGGAAGGCATAGCCGCCGCCCACGGGCTCCGCGGCGAGCCTCGCGAGCGTCTGCCGCTTGATGGCGAAGCGCCACGGGTAGGCGCCGAGGATCTGGGAGAGCGCGAGCGGGTAGAAGCGCGCGCAGTGCTCGGCCTGCATGCCGCCGTCGGCCGGGCTGATGCTTGTGACGTTGGCCTCGTCGCCCAGGCGCGCGAGAGCCAGGTTGCAGATGTCGACATCAGATGCCATGGTTTCCTCCTACGAAAACGGGGGCCGAAGCCCCCGAGATGTGGATCACCTCCTTGCGGTTGGTGATTAAGCGCCGTTCGCAGAAGCCGCGAAGTCGCCGATGCGCTTCCTCGTCTGCGCGCCGAGCGTGACGCCGGCGTGGACCGTGCCCGTCATGCTCGTGCCCGTGTAGGCGAGGCGGAGCTTGCCGAAGACGTCAGGCGGGATGTCGAGCACGATCTGGTCGCCGGCCGCGCCGGTCTCGACCGAGCCCGAGGCGACAGCGCGCCACGTCGAGCCGTCCTCGGAGCACTGAAGCTCGGCCTTGAGGTCGGAGGCCGTCGCGGTGAGCACGGACACGACCACATAGGCATGGTCTGCGACCGCGATGCCGGCGCCGGCGAGGTCGAGCGTGTTCGTCGAGTAGGCGGACGAGCCCGACAGCGCCTGACCGTCGGAGAACTCAGAAAGGGTGTCAAGCAGCATTTTTGTTTCTCCTTGAATTAGTCAGCGGTGACCTGATCCTCGTTGATCGAGATCGAGTCGCAGACGACGATCGGGATGCCGAAGAAGGAGGTCTTGAACTGATCAGCGGCCTCGGTGATCTTGAGGCACTGATAGCTCTTCGAGAGCGCGGCGAGCTCGAGGATCGTCATGATCTCGCGGCGCACGTAGAGCTTGGTGCGGCCCACGTACTTGGCGAGGATCTCGTTCTTGGCCTTGATCATGGCGGCGATGAGCGCGTCGCCGTCGACGTTGTTGATGTCGACGTTGCAGACGCGCGCGCAGCCGCGCCAGTCGTCGAGCGTCGTGCCGATGCCCCACTTGAAGTGCGTGCGGTACGCCTCGAACATCGAGCCGTCGTCCTTGGTGATCGTGACCTGGCCCTTGTCCGTCTTGCTGAGGCCGCCCGTCGACCCCTTCGGGTAGAGGCCGTGGAAGACCGAGTGCGAGATGAAGTAGAGCGAGGTGAGGTCGCTCGTGCCGCCCATGCTCTTCACCATGCGCGCGCACGGCGTGTCGGTGTTGAGCGTGTTGTAGCGCGGCGCGATGCCGGTGAAGCGCTCCGGGTTCACGGTGACGTCGCCGTAGAAGATCGTCTCGGCCATGGTCTGACCCATCGCCTCGATGAAGGGACGCTCCTCGGAGAAGCGCCAGGCGGACGTGTTGCCGTTGAGGTCCGCGAGGTCCTTGTCGACCTCGGAGTACGCCTCGAGGTTGCCGCAGACGTCCGTGACCTGTGCGGTCTGGGACTTGCTCGGGAGCACGCCGCCGTAGAGCTTGCGCCACGTCGGAGTCGGCAGGCCCGTGCGGATGGTGTGCACGTGACGCTGGTCGGAGTTGCACTGAATGAAGCCGATGTCGCGAAGAATCGGCAGGTCTTCGTTGAGCACCTCAGCGATCGGCGCGATCTTGCCGTCGCCGTCAAGGCGGGAGACAACATCGAGCAGGGTCGGATGAGTCGTGCTGGTCGGATTGGTTGCCATAGGAAACCCCCTTTAGTCGTTCATCTGAGAGTTGTTGTAGTAGCCGGCGAGGGACTTCCGAGAACCACCGCCGCGATCGCCTCGCACAATCGCGTCGTCCGACACAGCGTCGGAAATCTTCTTGAACATTCGGATGACGCCGGGGTGGCAGTTGAGGCCGGTCGCCTTGAGGAGCGCGATGGTCTCCGAGTCGGCGAACTGCCCCAGCGCCTTGCCGGCGGCCTGCTTGGTCGCGGCCCAGTTGGCGCCGCCCATCTCCGGGTCGGCCTTGGCGCGCTTGATGAAGTCCACCTTGGCGGCCTGAAGCTGCTGTTGCTGCCTCTGCGCGAGCACCGGGGTCATCTTCTCGAGGATCCCGGCGAAGGCTTTCTGCGTGAGTCCGTGCTCCTTGCACACCTTGCCGAGCTCGCCGGCGGTGACCTCGTCGAGCTTCATGCCCTCGGGCAGCTTGATGCCTTCGGTCGAGTAGCTCTCGGGGGATGCCGGGCTCTCATCGGCATCCCCCTCGGGCTGGCCCTCCACAGGCGCATCTATCCCGTCCGCGTCGTCCGCTTCTGCCTGTGCGGGGTCCGCTCCCTCGGCAGGGTCCGCGCCGGCACCTTCAGCAGGCGCAGGCGCTGCAGCCGGGGCCGCAGGCGTTTCAGCAGCAGGCGCAGGCGAAGCGGCAGGCGTCGGGTCACTTGCCGGCTCCGTCGACGTCGAGGCGGGTGTTTCTTCGGTCATCTCGTTCTTGCTCCATGAGTCGGACGAGCTCCGGGCTCAGCGCGCGGAGTCTCGTCAGGATGTCGAGGCCCACGTCGCGCCGGCCTGACTGCCACGCCATGCGCAGCGCGTCGAAGGCCGTGACGCTCACGTCCTGCGCGGTGAGGGAGAGCATCCAGGCGAGCGCCTCGCGGCCGCTCTTCGTGCCGAGGACTGAGAGGAGCGCGGTGTCAAGCCGCTTCTCCGCCTCCTCGGCCGCCTTCTTCTCCTTCTCCTCGCGCTCGACGCGCTCTTCGTAGGTCTCGAAGTTGTTGTCCGTCATGCTTTCACCTCATTCGCGATCTATATGCACGCATCAGATCGCGCCGCCCGTGCCGAGGTTGCTCATCACCTCCTGCATGCTCGGGGAGTCGCTCGCGGCGGCCATGTCCTTGATCGCGCTCGCGCCCTGTTGCAGCTGCTCCATCTGCTGCGCCTGCGCCTGCTGATCCGCACGCTGCCGGCGGATGAGCGCGACCTGATCGCCGGCGACGATCATCGAAGGCGGCACGCCGTACATGTCGGCGAGCTCGTCGATGGTCGTGTCGACGTCGAGCTTGTCCAGGGCGTTGGGGTTCAGCTGCGCGAGCATGCCGATCTGCTGCGTGAGGCGCACGATGCTGTTCACGTTGGCGCTGTTCTGCTGCGCGGCGAGCACGCTGATGTACTCGACCGAGAGCTCGCGCTCGGCGAGCTCGGGCGGCACCTCGGGGATGTCGCCGGTCTCGACCATGCGCGTGAAGGTCTGCGTGACGAGCGGGTCGAGCATCTCGGTGTGCAGGCGCTCAAGCACGGGGCCGAGCATCAGCACCTTCTCCTGCTCGAGGGCCTGCACCTCGGTCGCGGTGCGGTCGCCCTGCGCGGTCGTGCCGGCGATCATCTGGAAGAGGTTCGCGTAGAAGATCTTCTGGATCTGCGCGGTGCTTGCGGCGAGCAGCGTGAGCAGGCCCTGCATGTCGAGGTTGGCCTCCCACGCCGTGCGGATGGCCTGCGACTCGCCCGCGGCGACAGGGATGCGGCCGCCCGGCCTGAACTGCGAGAGGTAGCCCGAGGCGGAGGCCGGGTACTGCACGGGCGGGTTGCTCATGAGGTCGGCGATGTGCGCGAGGCGCGCCTCGATGCGCTGCAGGCTCTTCGCCGCGGAGAGCGCCTTGGCGCCCGGCCCGCGGCCGTAGACGGATCCGCCGGCGGTGAACCACCGCGGACAGAGCGCGGGGAAGTCATCGAAGCCGGACTCGTTCAAGACGGGCGCGTCGTCGGCGCCGTTCTCCTCGAAGTAGACCGACCTCCACTGCTTGTTCAAGTTGTCGCGCTTCATCTCGTCGCGCTCGAGGCGCGGCTCGATCGCGTGGATGATGCCGATCTTGGTCCACGGGTCTGCCTCGTACGCGGTGCGCACCATGGGCGAGACCTTCTCCCATCCCCAGCGCTGAATGACCTGCTTGGCCGTGATCTCAAAGCGCCTGTAAAGCGTGTCGATGCGGCCGAACTCGTCGTCAGCGAGCCAGTACTCGCCGATCGTGAGGTTCTGCAGCGCGATCAGGTCCTCGGGGTGCGCGCGCACGAGCGTGCACGCCGTGCCGAAGACCGGAAGCTCGAGGTAGCTCTGGTGCAATTGGTTGTAGACCTCGGCCTTGGCGAAGATCATCATCATGCGCACGCGCACGGCCTCGAGCCACTGCTTGACGGCGGGGCTCTCGTCCAGGGTCGCGTCGTTCGTGGTGAGGCGCAGCCAGGGGCGCGAGGGTGAGCTCACGCCGCCGAGCAGGCCCGCGGCGAGCATGTCCGCGCAGCTGGTCGCCTCGGCATTCATGATCTTCCTGAAGCGCTTGCCGCCCTCGCGGACGTCCTCGCCCGAGAAGGCGCCGGCGTCCGGCAGGATGAAGTCGCGGATGTCCTGCCACTGCGGCTCCCACGTCGTGCGGTCGAACTTGAGCGCCTCGAACCTGCGGCGGATCTCCTTGGGCTGTGCGCGCGGCATGGCTTAGAGCCCCAGCAGGGTGTTGCCGCCGCCAAGCTGCGACTGCTGCGTGCGCGAGCCCGTGCCGCCCGTGAGCGAGGTCGCGCCGAGACCGCCCGCGGTGTTGCTCTCGAGGATGCCCTCGATGTCCGGCGACTTGCTCTCGGCCTTGTTGCGGGCCTGCTCCTCGTCCTGCGCGGCCTGCTTCTGCAGCGCCAGCTGCTCCTGCGCGAGGTTGTACTCACGCTTGCTCTGTCGGTTGTCCTGGTAGTCCTGCCACAGGCCGATGACGCCGCCCGTGATCGCGCCCAAGATGCTGCTGCCCATATCAAAGCTCCCTTTGGTAAGTGATCTGGCGAGATACGGAGCACCGGCGCGCGAGCGCGCGGTCGAGCGGCGAGCCCGCCGGCACGGCCCACTGAAAGGCCACGGCGCGGCGGCTCCTGGCTTCGCGCTCGGCACGAACGAACAGCTGCCCGCCGACGCCCAGGGCGCGCGCGGACGGCGTGACGTAGATCGTGTCGTTGGTCGCGAAGAGCCTGTCCACGGCATGCGGATGCGGCGATATGATGACTAGCGCGTACCCAACAGGGAGGCCATCTGCGTCGCGCGCGATGAGGCCGAAGCTCAGGCCAATGGCGTCGAGGTCCCGGTACATGCGCCAGGCGGGCCGGAGCTCGCCCGGCATGCCGGTCTCGGCGTGGTTCTCGTCGATGAGCGCAGTGCAGTCGTTGAGCGCCTGCAGGAGCGTGGTGGTCTCGTATCTCATGCGGGCGATGGTCGCGCCCAAGGTGGCGCGGTATATGCACGCTCGTCAGCGCTGGCCCCACTCGACCTCGAAGGCGGCCATCGGGTCGTAGTTGCTGCCGTCGTCGCCGTGGATCTGCCGCTCGAAGCGCGGCTCGAGGCGCGGCCGCACGGGAGCGGCGAAGGTGAGCGCGAGCGCGTCCGCACGGTCGGGCGAGCGGCCGATGCGCTCCTTGATCTTGTCCTTGGCCTCGAGGATGCGCAGGCCCCGCTGGGTGAAGCCGTAGGTCGGCGCGGAGAGGTCGGCCTGCAGCGCCGGGTCGGGCGGGATCGCGGCCCCGCTCTCGAGCCATTTGCGCATCTCGTCCCACATCTCCATGCGGCGGTTGGCGTAGACGGTCTTGCGGTTCGCGGCGCCGCCGAAGGGCACCTCGACCACGTCGATGCGCAGCTGCCGCAGGCGGTCGATGACGCCGGCACCCTCGCCGGCATCCACGAAGACCGCGTCGGGCCTGAAGCTCGCGATCTCGATCGCCACGCGGTCGGCAACTTCCATGTTGTCCTTGCCGCGGATGATGATCGGCTCGAAGGCCACGAGCCCCTGGCGCTTGAAGATGACCGAGTTGTCCGAGCCGAAGCGCGCGACGTCGACGCCCATCACGCGCGGGGCGTGCATGTATGTGGTCGCGTCGATCTGCCTGCCGGCGGCCGCGCGCACGACGTCGATGCTGATCAAGGCGTCGTCGGCCGCGGCGTTGAAGTCACAGAGGAACTCCTGCCGGAACTCGCTCTCGCTCATCTCCTCCTTCAGGCTCGCGATCTCCTTCGCGTCCAGGGCGTTGGTCTGCTCGATCGAGTAGAGCATGGCCTTCCACTCGGGCTTCGACTCGGGGTCATCCGGGTCCGCGGGCTTGTCCTGCAGCCTGAGCGCGCGGTCGTAGAGGTCGCTGAAGAGGTTCACGCCCTTCGGCGTGCCGATGAAGGTCGCCCAGCCCTTGCGGTCCGCGAGCGCCGGGCGGATGATCTCGCCCCACACCTCGGGCTTCATCTGCGCGACCTCGTCGAGGATCGCGCCGTCGAAGTAGAGGCCGCGCAGCGCGTCCGGGTTGTCCGCGCCGAAGATGCGGATGCGCGCGTTGTTCGGCAGCGTGATCTCGAGGTCGGTCTCGTTGATGCTCCGCCCCGGCACGACCGAGGTGTAGTGCTTGAGGTACGACCACGCGATCTGCTTCGCCTGCACGCGGAACGGCGCCACATAGCCGAAGCGCGGCTCGCGCCTGCGGGACTTCAGCGCCATCTTGATCAAGTGGTTGACCGCGAGCACGGTCTTGCCCATGCGGCGGTGCGCCACGAGCACGACGAAGCGGTGCCGCTCGAGCTCCTTGTGGATCACGTCCTGCGGGTACCGCGGCGTGTAGGGGATGACGATCCTCGGCATCACTCCTCCTCCTTGATCTCGCCGGGCTCGGCCCAGCTGATTTCGATCCCGCCCGAATGCTCCTCGCGGCGCTCCTCGACGGGCTTCTCGCCCGCGGTGTCGCGCAGTGCGATGAACGCACGCACATCGCCGGCCATGGCGGTGTTGAACATCGCGTCGACGAGCACCTCGCGGTTGGTCTTGGTCGGGTCGTCGATGTTGGTCGAGTCCAGGAACTCCTGGATGACCTCCCTGAACTGCTTGCGCTCCCTGAACTTCCGCGCGCTCGCAAGCCCGCCACGGCGGCCGTATTCTCGAGCTTGTTCCGAGGTCGGAACTCGCAAGTACTGCGGGTTGCCTCGGCGCTTCGTCTTCTTCTCCTCTGCCATCTCAGAACCTCTTCTTCCTTCTCTTCCACGTCACCGGCGTCGTGCACCGCATGCGGCCGTGCAGGATCGCCCACACGGTGCTCTTCGGCATCTCCACCTTCAGGCAGATGTCGGCGAGCCTGAAGCCCGCGTCGGCGAGCATGAACACCTCCTCGACCTCCTCGTCGGTGTACTTCGCGCGGTGGTGGTACTGCCCCAGCGGGACCGACTTGAGCCCGACGGGGACCATCTCCGTGCCGAAGTTGTCGGCGATCCGCCCCGGCGTCCGCTTCGCCGCGCGCTGCCGGCGATCCTCGGCGAGACGCTCGAGCCGCAGGCACAGGCGCACGATCGACGGCGCGCGCAGGTTGCACGGCCTGAGCGGCGCCTCGAGCCCCGGGAAGAGCGAGTCCTCATCGCCTGAAGCACTCGGGCCACAGGCGCCGCACTTCCTTGATCGCCTCGCTGACGACGAGGAGCCGCGCGATGCTGCCCTCTGGGTATGTGCGGGCCCGGCCGGCTGCGACGACGAGCATTGCATGGCACCGGGGCGGGTATACGCACACGGCAACGCCGAGGGGCTCGCGCTCCCCGGCGGCGTCAGTGTTTTCGAGCTTTCCTTCTTCTTCATCCTTCCTCATGCCTGCTCCCAGTCGAGCACGATGACGAGCCGCCCGGGCTTCTCCGGCGGGTGCCACTCCTGCTCCCTGAAGTGAAAGGTGTGGTCATCCACGCCGAGCGCCTGGGCGATCCCGTCGAAGTGAGCCTTGAGCGTCGCGAGCAGGTTGTCCTCGTCGCGGTAGCGCATCGTCGGCGGCGTGCAGACGAGCGTGATGTTCATCCGCCCGTCGCCGGCGAGGCGCACGCGCTCATGGCCCGAGGCCCGGGCCTTCGTGAGCAGGCATGCCGCATGCTTCTGCTTCTTGAAGACCCGCGCCTTGGCGAAGCGCTCGAGCCGCGCGTTGGGCGAGAGCTCCTTCGGCGGCCACGGAAACTCGAGCGTCAGCGTGCGGTGCGTGCCTTCCTGAGGCTCGCCATCAAAGAGCGAAAGCCCTCCTGCAGTCTCGCCGCGAGCGCCTCGCGCGCCTCGATCTTGGCCGGATCGTTCACCGGCGCGAAGTGCGGGCACGGCGCCCTCGAGTCGATCGGCCTGAAGCACTTCCAGGTCTGCCCCTTCGGCTTCAGGCTGCAGTAGACGAGCCCGCGAGCGAGCATGCCCTGCTGGCCCACGTGAAGCTCCCGCGGATCTCCCTTTTGCAGGCGCGCGAGCGGTGCGAGGTGCTGGCACTCGAGACATCTGCTCATCCCTCCTGATCCTCGTCGGGCAGGCCGTTGATGCGGCGGATCGTGCGCTTGAGCTTGTACTCGCGCTGCGTGAGCACGACCGACCTGATGCCGGGGTCGAGCATCATCTGCTCGATCATGATCAGCACGTCGGCGATCTCGCCGGTCCAGGCCATGTAGTCGTCGACGGCCTCCTGGTTGAGCTCGTCCTCGGGGCGGTCCGAGCCGATGCGGGTCTCGGTGTGCATCATCATGCGCGAGGTCGCGCGCGTGAGCTCGCCGCACTCCTCGATCAGCTGGAAGCGCTGCAGGTGGCCGCCGTAGTGCTTGAAGATCTTGCGCAGGCGCGGGTCCTCGAGGAGGATCGCGGTCGGCTGCGGGCCGAAGTTGGGCTTGGCGCCGAGGTGTCCGTTGATCTTGGGGATGTCCGCGCGGACGGGCTTGATGTCAGTCATGGATGATCTCCTGGATGATGAGGCAGAAAACGTAGAGGTCGGCGATGAGGAAGCCAACGGCGAAGAGCCCGGCGACGAGAGTCACCGTTTCGTCGAAGGATTTGCGAAAGAGCTCCTTCGAGAGGTCGAAGCATCCATACAGCACGACGAGGAGCACGATGAGCCAGAACAGAGTCACTTGGTTTCCTCCTTGGGTTTGTTGGTAATGAGATCCGTGCAGAGCTTCGTGAGCTTCTGGGCGTCGGGGTCCTCGCGCTCGTAGGCGATGCGCAGGATCTTGAAGAGCTCGCCCAGCGCTTCGATGCGCTTCATCCTCTCGGCGTGCGAGAGCCACATGCCGAGCGCGAGCAGGAAAGCGATGAGGCAAGCGCAGACAAAGAACGTCATAGGCACCTCAGCGCGAGGTCGATGAAGAAGCAGCACACCACGCAGCACACGACCTGCAGGGCGCACCACACAGGGAACTCGCGCCACGGGCGGACGGTCATCAGCAGCAGCGAGCCGAGGATGCCGGCGAAGCTCAGGAGCGAGCAGAGGATGTAGGCGGCGGCGTGCTCAGTCATCGTCGATCTCCTCGATGCGGCGCATGACGAGGAGCGCCAGGTAGCAGATGAGAAGGGACTCAAGCATGCCGGTCCTCCTCGCGAACCTCCGGGTAAAACTTCGCGACGATGTCGCGCTCGATCTTCCTCTCGAGCTCCTCGGCCTCGCGATCCTTGCGGGCCTTGTGGTGCACGTACGCGACCCCCGCGAAGCAACACGCCATGACGACCACCGCGAGCGCGAGGAGACGCTCGAGCAGATCGAGCCGCGTGACGAACAGGCCGAGCAACCAACCGACGAGCACCGAGCCGCCGCACAGCGCGGCCGAGAACCTGAGGTCAGGCCACCAGTCGTTGAACAGATCCCTCATGACCACCCCCTGAGCATCAGGCCGATCTCGAAGATGAGCCACACAGGAATGCCGAAGAGCAGGAGCCCCACGCCGATGTGCTCATATTCGAGCGTGTAGCGGAAGAGGACCGTCATCGCGTAGTTGAGGCCGAAGGCCGCGACCAGCCCGAGCGCGAAGACGACAAGCACGAGGCACATGACAGCACCGAAATTCATCTCAGCACCTCACCCGATCCCATGCTTTTCCATGAAGTCCGCGACCTCGAGCAGGTGCTCGTAGCGCCGGCGAGCGAGGTCACGGAGCTCGGCCGCGTCGCCCGGCTGGGAGCGGCGGGCCTCAACGATGTAGTCGAAGCCGCGGCCCGAGAGGTCATCGGAGTACTGCTGGTTGTAGAGGTGCACAAGCTCCTCGCGCGGATCCAAAGTTGTCTTGCTGGTTTCCATCACCGCACCTCCTTGAGCGCGTCGCCGTCGAGCGGGCGATGCTCCTCGAGCATGAGTTGCACCTCCCAAAGCTGCTGCCGCATGTCGCGGATCGCCAGCGACTGAAAGACGCTCGCGACGGCGAGGAAGATGAGCGCCAGGCAAATGAAGATTTCAGCCATCACTGCACCTCCTCGAGAAGCGCGTCCACGCTCGCGAAGCGCTTGCGGTGGCTCTGGCCGTCGAAGCGCAGGAAGATCGAGCGATGCTGCACGCGGTCCCACAGGCGCTCGCCGAGCATCTGGCGCACGGTCGGCTCGTCGGATCCGCCGCGCACATCGGGCTGCACGTTGGTGATGAAGATCGTGGGCAGGTGGTTCGTGATGCGCGTGTCGATGAGCGGGTAGAGGATCGACTCCTCGTACTTGCTGCCGGTCTGCACGCCGACCTCGTCGAGCACGAGCAGGCTTGCTTCCATGAACGGGCGGAGCGGCTCCTCGCCGAAGGGCGCGGCCTTCACCGCGGCGATGACCTGCCACAGCAGCGCGTATGCGCAGTCCACCTCAGGCATGAGCGCCTGAAGGATCGCGCAGGCGATGTGGCTCTTGCCGGTCCCCGAGGGGCCGTAGAGGAAGAGCCCGTTGCCGGTCTCGCGGAGCTTCGCGAAGTTGCGCACGTAGAGCAGCGCCTGGCGCACGTTGTCGCCGTTGCGCGCGGTCGTGACCTCGAAGTCGTCGAAGCCCTTGCCCTGGTACTCGAGCGGGATCGCCGCGTCGTGCAGCGCCTTGTCGAGCATGGCCTGCCGGCGCTCGGCCGCGACGCGCTCCTCGCGCGCCCTCTCCTCGGCCTCGAGCCGAGCCTGCCTGGCTTCGATCTCCTCGCGGTGCTCCTCGTAGTAGCGGTCCCGCTCCTCCTGCGCGCACTTCGGGCAGCGATCCTTCCCCGGCGGGTAGATCGCCTCGCCCTTGAGCGCGATCGCGGTGAAGGTGTAGCGGCCGTGCGTGGCGCACTCGGCGGCGATCTCGACGGTGCAGCCGCTCGGCACTGCGGTCGCCATGCGGTTGCGCCGTGCGCCGCCGGTTCCAAGAAATGGTGTGGTCATAGTTGAGAGCTCCTGTTAAAAATCATCCGTGTAGTGCTGCATGTCCTCTTTCTGCATCGGTCTGTTCCGCGGAGGAGGCGCCGCCGCGGGCCTGCGGTTCTTGCCCCAGTCCACCTCGTTGCGGCACCAGGTGCGCCACGCCGCGAGCCAGTCCTTGAAGGTCTTTCCGTTCCCGCGGGCGTGGTCGCAGAACTTGTCGAACACCCTCTGCACGTCGCCGGTGCCGAGCCCGATCTTCTCCGCGGCTGCGCGGTAGTCATCAGGCACCTGCGCGCCGAACTCGAACGGGCACGCGCTCGCGCGCTTCGGCGTCGAGCCCCTGTCCCGCGGCTTGGTCTTCGGCGTCTCGTAGATCGGCGCGGCGGTCGCGGCCTCGGCCTCGGCGAAGAGTCCGTCGAAGGGAGGCTCGTCGGGCGGGAGGTCCGCGGGAGCGGCAAACACCTCTGAGAGATTCCTTTCCCGATTACCTTTCTGATTAGTTACTGATTCGGGTAACGATTTCGTAAGGGGTGGGGTCACGGTTTCAGCAGGGGTGGGGTTACGGTTTC
>NZ_JAUNSF010000106.1 GCF_030539355.1 Sutterella sp. | reverse complement strand
CTTCATCACCACCGACCTCGGGCAGGTCGGCATGCCGCATCCGGTGATCGGGCTCTTGAGGACGATCGATCTTCTCGAGAAGGCGGGGCTGCCGCAGCGCGCGATCGACCTCATGACCCGCGTCAACCCCGCGCATCTTGCCGGCTTCAGGTGAGGCGGTGAAGAAATTCAGAGGAAAAAGAAGGCCCGGGGCTGTGAACTCCGGGCTCTTCCGATGTCAGCCGACGTGATTGTCACCAGGCGTAGGCCTCGGGGGCTTCGCCGCCCGGACCGGGCCAGATCGCATCGATTCGCTCAAGCGTCTCCGCGGAGAGCCTGAGGTTGAGCGCGCGGAGCGCGCCCTCAAGATGCGCCATGGTTCGCGGGCCCGTGATCGCCGCGGTGAGCCCGGGCCGGGTGAGGAGCCACGCGAGCGCGACCTCGGAAGGCGCGGCACCGAGCCCGGCGCAGAGCGCCTCCCATTGCTCAAGCTGCGCACGGTGGCGCTCGATCCTCGGCGCGAGGCCGGGGAAACTTTGCTCCCGGCCGAGGACGCCCGAGAGCAGGCCGTGACCGAGGGGGCTCCAGGCGAGCAGCCCGACGCCGAAGTGCCGGCAGGCGGGCGCGACCTCGAGCTCGACCATGCGGTCAGCGAGGCTGTAGAGCGACTGCTCACACACAAGGCCGAGCATGTGCCTAGCGAGCGCCTCGCTCTGCATGGCGGCGATGTACCAGCCGGCGAAGTTGGAGCTTCCGAAGTAGATGACCTTGCCGTCTGCGACGAGCCGCCCCATGGCCTCGAGGATCTCGTCTACCGGGGTCGCGCGGTCCATGTGGTGCATGAAGTAGAGGTCAATGTGATCGGTGCCGAGGCGCCTCAGGCTCGCCTCGCACGCGGCGCGGATGTGGCGAGCCGAGAGTCTGCGGTCGTTCGGCCCCGGTCCCATCGGCTGGTAGAGCTTCGTGGCGAGCACGATCTCGTCGCGCCTGCCCGTTTTTTGCAGCCACGAGCCAATGATCTCCTCGGACCGGCCGCTTCCCTGTTTGATGTCCGGCGTCTGCGGGCAGCCATAGACATCCGCGGTGTCAACAAGGTTGATGCCGGCGTCAACGGCTGCGGAGAGAATGGCGTGGGCGGTCGCCTCGTCGGTGCGGTCGCCGAAGTTCATCGTGCCGAGCGCGAGCGGGCTCACCAGAAGGCCGGTGCGGCCGAGATGCCTGTATTCCATGGGTTCCGTCCTCATTGAAGTTCTGCGGGTCACGAAAAATGATGCGCCGCCGCTGCGTGCGCCGTAAGCATCTTTCTTGCAAAGAACTGCTCACTTCTGCGCGCAGACTGACGGCGCTGTGTGTTCCGGAACCGGGCTTCAGCCGAGCTTTGCCGAGATCGACTCCGCCGCGATCATGCCGGAGGCGAAGACGTCGCAGAGGCGCGTCGTGATCGAGCCGCAGGTCGAGCCGATCGCGTAGAGGCCCCGGATCGGGGCGAGGTCGTCGTGCGCGAGCACTTCGAACTTCGGATTCACCTCGATGCCGCCCTCGGTCTTGAACATCACGGGCGCATAGGGCGCGGAGAGGTAGTAGGGCGCTTCGAGCGCGCGGAACCGGCTGTCGGTGCGCCCGAAGGCGGTGTCGGCGCCGGCCGCCGCGTCGCGGTTGATGCGCTCGATCGTGGCCCTGAGGCCCTCGGGATCGACGCCTGCGGCCTTCGCCACCTCCTCGGGCGTGTCGCCGCGGAAGAGTCCGCCGCCCTTCATCACCTCGTCAAAGCGCCAGCGCGCGGCGTTGGGGCCCGTCACCGTCCGGTGATCCATGAGCACGTAGCCCTCGGGTTCGCCGACGGAGAGGAGCTTGAGCGCACAGCCCGTGTAGCGCGCGACCGCCTCGTTCACGATGCGCTCGCCCTTCCTCGTCACGAGGTAGGCGCTGTCCGTGTCGAAGATCATCCAGGCGAAGCCGGGGGTGCCTTTCCTCGTCGCCGCCCAGAACTTCGGCACGCCCTCCATGTCCTCGAGCGAGGCGCCGATCGAGCGGGCCATGACGATGCCGTCGCCCGTGTGGTCCTTCGGGAGCCCGCCGTCGCCGTCGGAGTACGAGAACCCCCTCGGGGCCGCGGCCCAGAAGCGCTTGTGGCGCAGCATCAGCTCCTCGTTGTCGAGGAACCCGCCCGTGGCGAGGACCACGGCGCGGGCGCCCGCGCGCGTCTCCTGCCCGCCCGCGGAGAGCACCGCTCCGGTGACGGTGCCTTTGTCGTCCGTGATGAGCGTGGTGGCGCGGGTCTGCATGCGGATCTCGCCGCCCTTCGCAAGGATTTCGTCACGCAGGCCGGCGGCGAGTTTGTTCATCGAGCCCGGGGCGGTCGGGTGAAGGAAGGGGCGGCCCGGGTTGACCGGGCGGAACTCGACGCCGAAGCTCTCGATGAAGTCAACGAGCGAGGTGGAGCGCTCGACGCAGGCGCGCATCACGGCCGGGTCGTGCTTGGCGATTCCGGAGTAGATCGGCGAGAGCGGGAGGCTGTCGCGGACCTTCGTGAGCGGTTCGTCGTCAAGGCCCGCCAGAAGGCGCTTCCAGTAGTCCTCGACCGAGACCCCGGCGGTGACGCCGGCTTCCCTCTGGTACTTCGTCTGCGCGGCGAAGATCGTGCCCGTGGAGAGCACGCCGTCGCCGCCCGCCCAGGCGCGCTTGTCGACGATCGTCACCTTCTTCCCGGCGCGCGCGAGGAGCACGCCCGCGGTGAGGCCGGCCATGCCGGCGCCGATGATGAGAACATCCGTGGTCGTGTCGAAGGATCCGGCCGCGGCGGCGTGCGAAGTGCAGGGAAGCGCGGCGAGGCCCGCACTGCCGATGGCGAGTCCGAGGAAGCTGCGGCGCTGGAACTGGGTGGTGGTCATGTTGCTCTCCGTTGAATCTGGCTCAGACCCGGGAAGAGGCTCCCGGGCGGCTGTCGAGGATCATTGCCTCGTGATTTGCATATTAGTATCCAATGTGGCCGTTAAATTCGTACATTACCTTTGAATAATTGCATAAAGCGATCATTCGGACAGGCCGGGCTCACCAGGCGTACGCCTCGGGCGCCTCGCCGCCGGGGCCGGGCCAGATCGCCTCAATGCGGGCGATGACCTCGGGCGGGAGCTCAAGGTCGAGCGCGCGGAGCGAGCCCTCGAGGTGCGCCATGGTTCGCGGGCCCGTGACCGCGGCGGTGAGGCCGGGGCGGCCGAGGAGCCAGGCGAGTGCCACCTCGGAGGGAGGAAGCCCCAGTTCGGCGCAGAGCGCCTCCCATTGCTCAAGCTGCGCACGGTGGCGCTCGACGCGGGCGCGGAGCGCAGGAAGCGTTCTCCTGCCGCAGTCGTGCGCATGGAGGACGCCCGCGAGCAGCCCCCGCCCGAGCGGACTCCAGGCGAGGAGCCCGATGCCGAAATGACGACAGGCGGGGATCACCTCAAGCTCGACCGCGCGGTCGACGAGGCTGTAGATCGACTGTTCGGAGACGAGGCCGAGCATGTGCCGCGAGAGCGCCTCGCTCTGCATCGCGGCGATGTACCAGCCGGCGAAGTTGGAGCTTCCGAAGTAGAGAACCTTGCCGTCGGCGACGAGCCGCCCCATCGCCTCGAGGATCTCGTCGACCGGGGTGAAACGGTCCATGTGGTGCATCTGGTAGAGGTCGATGCGGTCGGTGCCGAGACGCCTGAGGCTCGCCTCGCAGGCCGCGCGGATGTGGCGCGCCGAGAGCCGGCGGTCGTTGGGGCCGGGCCCCATCGGCTGGTAGAGCTTCGTGGCGAGCACGATCTCGTCGCGCCTGCCGGTCGATTTCAGCCAGGAGCCGATGATCTCCTCGGACCTGCCGCTCCCCTGCTTGATGTCAGGCGTCTGCGGCGTGCCGTAGACGTCGGCGGTGTCGACGAGGTTGATGCCGGCGTCAGCGGCCGCGGAGAGGATGGCGTGGGCGGTGCTCTCGTCGGTGCGGTCGCCGAAGTTCATGGTGCCGAGCGCGAGCGGGCTCACAAGGAGCCCGGTTCGTCCGAGGTGTCTGTACTGCATGGTCGGGGGTGTCCTTCGGGGAGTCTGCTGTCAGGGCGGACTTCCCCGCGAGAGAGAAGGAAACGGGTGAGGGTGAGAAAGGTCCGGGACGACGGAAACCGGAGGTGCCCTTGAACACGAAGGGAGAGAGTGCAAGGAGACAGGGGCGCCTCCGGCGGATCCCCCCGGTGTCCCGGAGGAGAGGCAGTCCGTCGTCAGCGGTTCATGACGTCCCTGCGCGCCGCGATGCCGGCGAGCGCGCCTGAGGCGAGCGAGGTGGCGTTGTGCGCGCCGAGTCCCGCGTTCGTGATGGCGTTGCCGATCGCGCCGCCCGCGCCGTAGAGGTGCTCGTAGCGCTTCGCGCCCTTCGCTTTCGGTCCGGAGAGGATCGTCATGTCGTCATCGGCCCAGGCGGTGACGTTGGCGATCGTGTTGACCGCGGTGACGCGCACGGCGTGGAAGGGGGCCTTCACCACCGGCGTCATGTTCGCGGCAGGCGTCCCGAAGACCGAGTCCTTCCCTGCGGCGGCGTCCGCGTTGTAGCGGCGGATCGTCTCGGCGAAGGCGGCCGGGTCGTCGATGCCGGCTTTCTGAGCGAGCTCCTCGAGCGTGTCTGCGCTCCAGGCGAGGTTCGAGGCTTTGAGGCGCTCGAGCATGCCGGCGGCCGGGCTTTCAGAATCGATGATCATGAAGGCGGCCATGCCGTCAAGCTTCATCACCTCGGCGACCGAGTGCCCGTTGCCCGGGATCACCTCGATCGCGGGGAGCTTTCCCTTCGACTCGGCCGTGAGGCGGGAGATCGTCGGGTGCCCGGCCTCGGACATGAAGCGGCGTCCGTGACGGTCAACCCAGGGGATCTGCAGGTCGCGGTAGATCATCGCCTCGGGACCGTCGAGGCCGATCACGGAGTCGTATCCGAGCATCGTGGAGCTCGCGGGATTGAGGGCTGCCTCGCCGCCTTGGCGGATCACCCACTTCGGGGCGAAGCTCGTGACGCCGGCGCCGCCCGTGCGGGTGACGCCGCGCAGGTTCGGGTAGAACATGTCGACCGACTCGGGGTCGAGTCCCGAGTACCCGGTGGCAAGGATCACGGCCTTCGCGCGGATCGTGCGGCGGGTCTTCCCGTCCGAGGCGACGACGCCTGCGGCGGCGCCGTTCTCCAGGATCACGTCGTCCGCTGTGGTCTCGAGCCGCACGTCAACGCCCGCATCCATAACGAGCTTCGCGATGCCGGAGGCCACCCAGGGCGAGCCTGTTGTGTCGTCGTAGCCCTGGTCCATGCTGCGATAGCCCGTCACGGCGTGCGTGGTGCGCGCAACCGCGTAGTGCATGACGCCGTCCTCGAAGTAGGGCGTCCGGACGGCGCCCAGGGTCGCGTCCTCGGGGGCGATGCGCACGCCCTGCGCGACCAGCCGCTCCATCACGAAACCCGTCGCATCGACGACGCGCTCGGCGAGGCCGTCGTTCAGCATCGCGGCGGCCTCGGGTGTTCTCATGGCTTTCGATGCTGCGGCGACGGTCCTGCCGTCGATATCGTGCCCGGCGGCGCGGTTGAGGAAGCTCCCCGAGTAGGAGGCGATGTAGCCGCCGCAGATCGCAAGGTCGCCGCCCAGGTACCCCTTCGTCTCAAGGAGCACGACGCGCAGGTTGTTCGCCTTGCCCGATAGCGCGTCGTCGGTCTTCGCCGCGAGCGCTGCGAGCATGCCGGCGGCGCCGCCGCCCACGACCACGATGTCGGCCTCCTCGGGCGCGGCCTCGACGGGAGCGGAGGCCGGCGCGCGCACGCGCCAGTCGGCGGGGTTGCCGCCCGCTGCGGCGATCGCTCGGCCCGCGGCCTCGGTGACCGCGCGGCTCGTGAGCGTGGCGCCCGTGACGGCGTCAACGGCGAGCGACTGCTCGGCCTCGATGCGGCGGCTCACCTCGCGGATCGCCGTCTCGCTCACGTACTCGGTGTCGCCCGCCTTGACGTCGGCGATGCGGATGCGGCCCTCGGGGGAGACCTCGATCGTCATGTGAACGTCGCTCTTGGCACCGCGTGCGGTGCCCTCGAAGGTGCCCGGGGTGAGCTTCGCCGACTGGGCCTGGGAGAGACCGGCCGCGCGCAGCGCCGCCTCAGCGGCCGCGCGGACCGCATTGCTCGTGACGGTGGCGCCCGTGACGCCGTCCACGCCGGACGAGCCCTTCACAAGAATCCTTTCGGACATTTTCCCCGCGATATCACGGCCGTAGCCCGGGGTCTCGCCGGAGGTGTCGGCTTTCACTTCCGTTACTTTGCCGTTCTGAACGGTGACCGTCACGGTGACGGGACTCGCGATGCCCTGCGCGGTGCCGGAGAAGGTTCCGTCGGCGGCAAGGACACCCGATGAAATGGCGGTGAAGAGCGCCGCGGCGAGCGCGGTGCGGGTGATTCTGACTGCATGCATTCTGGTTCTGCTCCTTCTGTCGTGCCTGCGCTTTTCGGTCGGTCAGGCCGCCCGGACGGTTCCGGGATGCGCGAGGCATCTGCATGCAGTCAGGGTAGTTCCGTCGGCTCAATTATTCCAATGATTTATTTTCATCGATATTTATTTGAATTTCGAATAAGTCAGAGCGCCAGGGAGTGCTTCGGTTCCCAGGTCCTCAGTAGGGGCGAATTAGGGTATTTATCGAGGGGTAACATCAGGTTACGCGGATCGGACCCGCATACACCTCCGCCCTGCAGAGGTCGGTTCTCTCAGGCAGGGCGGTTCAATGATGACTGTCCGCCGCGGTGTCAGCCTGTCGCCGCCGGGTATGACCGTTACGGCGCGGTCATCTCGACAAAGCGGTCGTTGTAGCGCGGGCAGGTGATGGGGAGCTCGTCGAGCCTCCTGTTGAACTCGGCCATCTCGTCGGCGGTGAACTCGATCTCTACGGCACCGATGTTCTCTCGCAGGCGGTGCGGCTTCGTGGTGCCGGGAATCGGCACGATCCACGGGCGCTGCGCGAGCACCCAGGCAAGCGCAATCTGCGCGGGAGTGGCGTTCCTGTCCGCGGCGAGCTCGCCGATGAAGTCGAGGAGCTTCCGGTGCGCAGCGATGTTTTTGTCCTCGAAGAGCGGCAGGTTGCGTCGGAAGTCCGTCTCGACGAGCTTGAGCCCTTCCTTGATGGTGCCCGTGAGGAACCCGCGCGCGAGCGGACTGTAGGGCACGAAGCCGATGCCGAACTTCTCGAGAACGTCAAAGAGCCGGTGCTCGGACTCGCGGATCACGATCGAATACTCGTTCTCCACAGCGGTGAGCGGGCACACCGACTGGGCACGGGCGACGGTCTCGGGTCCCACTTCGGAAAGCCCCCAGCCGCGGATCTTGCCCTCGGCGATGAACTCCGCCATGGCGCCCGCGACTTCCTCGATCGGTACCTTCGGGTCAAAGCGATGCAGGTAGTAGATGTCCACGTGGTCGGTGCGCAGGCGCCTGAGGGACCCCTCGAGCGACCGGCGGATTGTCCCGGGGCGCGCGTCGAGGATGAGGTTCCCGTCGGCCGCGAAGGAGATGCCGCACTTGGTGGCGATCGAGACCCGGTCGCGCAGCCCTTCGAGCGCCCTGCCCACGAGTTCCTCGTTGGTGAAGGGGCCGTAGCTTTCGGCGGTGTCGAAGAGCGTCACGCCGAGATCGACGGCCTCGTGGATGAGCTCGATCATGTCCTTTTCGGGAGAAGGGCGGCCGTAGCCGAAGTTCATGGACATGCATCCGAGACCGACGGCGGAGACTTCAAGGTGTGAGGGACCGAGGAGACGCGTTTTCATAGAAATAACATAAGGTAACGGAGATAGACACCCGTCCGCGGGGGGCTGCCCGGCGGACGGTTCGATCAAGTGAAATTCTAGGGATTTCAAGCGTCGGAGCCTTGCCTGAAACGATCCTGCGTTTTGTCAGATACTCCTGAATTGCCAAAAACACTGTGAAGCGCGCATCGCTTCCGGGTTCTCCAGCCGGATGCCGCCGGGAAGGACACAATCCCGATATTTGTCAAGGAGTAACAGCAGGTTACGCGAGTTCAGAGCGCGAAGGGCTCCGGGGCCTCGAGGCGGATCTCCGCTCCCGTGGCCGGGTCGGGGAAGACGAGCTCGGCGGCGTGAAGCGCGAGGGGGGTGGCGGGCGTGTCGGCGAGGAGTCCCGCGCGGCTGTAGTAGGGGTCGCCCGTGATCGGGGCGCCGAGCCCGAGCGGGTGCGCGGCGTGAAGCCTCAGCTGGTGGGTGCGGCCTGTTTGCGGCAGGAAGTCGACGAGCGTGCAGCCGTTCTTCCCGGCGACCTTCCGCCAGAGCGTCACGGAGTCGCGGCCGCCCAGGGCGGCGATCTGGCGCAGCCGGTCGAGCGGGTGGGTCGTGATCGGGAATTCGATGCGGCCGGAGTCGCCCGCGACAGTTCCTTCCAGAATCGCGCGGTAGCGCTTCGAGACGCGCTTCTCGCGGAAGGCGGCCATGAGCTCGGAGAGCCCGAGCGGGGTCTTCGCGTAAAGCAGGATCCCGGAGGTGTCCATGTCGAGGCGGTGCACGGCGGTGAGGGCGGTGCCGGTCATTTCGGCGGCAAGCGTCATCGCGTCGGGAAGTCCCCCGGTGCCGGGCACCGAGAGGAGGCCCGAGGGTTTCATCACGGCGAGGAAGTCGGGGCGCTCCATGAGGATCTCCGGGCGGAGCGCCTTCGTCACGGGGTCGTCCGCGCGCGGGTCCGAGAGGAAGGGCGTCCCGGAGAGGAGCCACTCCACAAGGGGCTTCGTCGTCGTGCGGGGCGAGAGCACCATGCCGTCGAACTTCACGTCGTAGCTCGGCATCGCACCGTGCCACCACTCGAGGGACGCCACGGGCGTGAGCGCCTGCCCGGCGGCCCGGGCGCGCGCGAGCGCGAGGAGATTCGCGACGAGGGGCGTGGAGAGGGCGCCCAGAAGCGCGCGGTTCCAGTGCGCAAGCGTGAGGTTGAGCCCCGCGCCGCCGCCGCGGGCGATCTTTGCCGGGCGCTTCGCCCGCTCGAGCCGCGCGAAGTCGAGCAGCGTCATCGTCTCGCCCGAGACCGCCGTGAGCGGAATCTGCGCGGCCGTCCGCTCGAAAATCTCGTCGGGTGTGACGCCCGCGATCGCGTCCGCCGCCGGTAGCGCCGAACCCTCCGGGTGCTCCGGCTCATGGAAGGGCTCCGAGGAGCAGAAGGCCGAGAGCGCGCCCGACCTGTCCTGCACGAGGAGGAGCCCCCTGCGGCCGGTCTGATCGGCAAAGGCGCCGCACGACTCGAGCGCCTCGCGGGCGGCGAGCGCCACAGGCACGGGCGCCCCGTGCCAGGGCGACGGAAAGCGCTCGGGCAGGGACTGGGCCTCGAGGCCGGGGAGCGGCAGCAGCAGCGGGTCGGTCATGCGGGGAAGGGGGAAAGAGGTGAAACGCCCGTAATTCTAAGAACGGAACGTCCGCCTGAGGTTCGGCTCCATAGCCTCACGGCAATTACATCTAGGGGTTTACCCTGATACACCTTGTAGTGATAACGATAACCATTATCATTCGCAATAACTAGACCGGATGACGAGGGAGATTCCTCCTCCGCTTGGGTCCGGCTGACAGTCAACAGCATACCGGGGGAAGAGACAAGTCCGCCGGGAAAGGAGAAAAGAGAGATGGATCAGTTCCGCATTGAGAAGGACTCGATGGGCGAGGTCAAGGTTCCCAACGACAAGTACTGGGGCGCCCAGACCGAGCGCAGCTACGAGAACTTCAGGATCGGCATTGAGAAGATGCCGGCCGAGATCGTGCGCGCCTTCGCGCTCCTCAAAGGGGCCTGCGCCCAGGCGAACCGCGACTTCGGCAAGCTCGACGACCGCCGCTGCGCCGCGATCGTCGAGGCCTGCGACGAAGCGGCCGCGGGCAAGCTCGACGGCAACTTCCCGCTCGCCGTCTGGCAGACGGGCTCGGGCACGCAGTCGAACATGAACATGAACGAGGTCTTCGCGAACCGCGCGATCGAGATCCTCGGCGGCAACTTCCGCGACAAGAAGAACCTCCCGAAGGACCAGCTCGTGCACCCGAACGACCACGTCAACATGAGCCAGTCCTCGAACGACACCTTCCCGTCGGCCCTCTCGATCATGGCCGTCGTGGAGACGACGAACTACCTCCTGCCGCGCCTCGCCGACCTCGAGGCCGCGCTCGCCGCCAAGGCCGAGGAGTTCAAGGACCTCATCAAGTCAGGCCGCACGCACCTGCAGGACGCCACGCCGCTCACGCTCGGCCAGGAGTTCTCGGGCTACGCCTCCATGCTCACGCACTCGAAGGCCGCGATCCTCGCCGCGCTCGAGCCCTGCCGCGAGCTCGCGATCGGCGGCACGGCCGTCGGCACGGGAATCAACGCGCCCGAGGGGTTCGGTGTCAAGGTCGCCGAGAAGCTCACTGCGAAGACGGGCCTCAAGTTCGTCGACGCCCCGAACAAGTTCCATGCGCTCACGAGCCATGACGCGGTCGTGCTCCTCGAGGGCGCGCTCGCGGGCCTCGCGGCGGACCTCATGA
>NZ_JAUNSF010000010.1 GCF_030539355.1 Sutterella sp. | reverse complement strand
AGCACGTTGTTGCAGCCGATGAAGCCGGCCGCGCCGGTGACGAGAATGCTCATTTCTTTTTCCTGAATGTTGGGCGGCCCGCCTCTCACGGGGAGCCGCCTGGGGAACGGTGCTGCGAAAGGACTCCGGGCTTATTCGCCGAAGAGCTCCTCGTAGGAAACGGATGCGGTGCCGAGCTTGCCGACGACGATGCCGCCCGCGCGGTTGGCGATGGGAACGGCCTCCTCGATGGGCATGCCGGTGGCGAGCATCGCCGCGAGAATGCCGATCACGGTGTCGCCCGCGCCCGAGACGTCATAGACCTCGCGGGCCTGGGCGGGGACATTGAGCTGCCCGTCGGGCCCGAAGAGCGTCATGCCTTCCTCGCTGCGGGTGAGGAGCAGGTACTGCAGATCGAGCTCGCGGCGCAGGTTCTGCGCGCGCTCGATCAGGGCCTCCTCGCTCGACCAGCTGCCGATCACCTGGCGCAGTTCGGAGCGGTTCGGCGTGATCACCGTCGCGCCGCGGTAGCGGCTGTAGTCATCGCCCTTCGGGTCGATGAGGATCGGGATCTGCGCGGCGCGGGCGCCGGCGATCATCGCGATGATGTGGGAGAGCCCGCCCTTGCCGTAGTCGGAGAGCACGAGCGCCTCGTTCGTGCGCATGAGCTCGGTGAAGAGACCGAGGTGGCGCTTCAGGCACTCCTCGCCGGGCGCGGCTTCGAAGTCGCAGCGCACGAGCTGCTGCTGACGGGCGACCACGCGCAGCTTCACGGTGGTCTTCAGAGCATCGTCGAACTCAAGCTTCGGCGTGATGCCCTCGGCGATGAGGAGCCGCTCGATCGAGCGGCCGGCCTCGTCACCGCCCACGACGGAAAGGAGCGTCGAGGAGGCGCCCACTGCGGCGATGCTGCGGGCGACGTTGGCGGCGCCGCCGAGACGTTCCTCGGTGCGCACCACATTGACGACCGGCACGGGAGCCTCGGGCGAGATGCGGTCCACGTCGCCGAACCAGTAGCGGTCAAGCATCGCGTCGCCGGCAACGAGCACACGGGCGTTTTTGAGCAGGGTTCTGTCCATAAAAAATCTCCAGTGCTGACGTGCCGGGAGGGCACGTCAGCCGTGCGACGAATTTTAAGGGAGCCACTGCGTGTGCGCGAGGGTGGTTAAAAGTGGCTCGAACTGCAGGGTGCACAAGGCTAAAATTGAAAGTTCTACCTCAGGCAGGGACGTGTCGGCGGGATGCCGAGTCCAATTTGCCCGACGCGCGGAGAGACCCCTCTGCGCGGCTGAGGAGCCCGAACAAAACTGGAGAATTTTCTGATGCAGCTCGATCCGTCCATTTTCAAGGCCTACGACATCCGCGGTGTTGTCGACAGCACGCTCACCGAGGAGGCGGTCCGCGCGATCGGCCGCGTGCTCGGCACGCTTGCGATCGAGGCGGGCGCGCCCTCCTTCTGCGTGGCGCGCGACGGCCGTGTGTCGGGTGAGCGCCTGCTCGGCGCCCTGATCGACGGCATCTCCTCGACGGGCATCAAGGTGCTCAACGCCGGCGCCGTCCCGACCCCGGTCCTCTACTACGCCACCAAGCACTTCGGCAACGGCACGGGCGTCGCGGTCACGGGCTCGCACAACCCGCCCGACTGGAACGGCCTCAAGATGATGGTCGCCGGCGTCACGCTCTTCGCCGACAAGATCCAGGACATCCGCCGCCGCGCCGAAGCCGGCGACTGGATCACGGCTGAGCAGCCGGGCGAGGTCGAGTCGGTCGACGCGGTCGATCCCTACATCGAGAAGGCCCTGAACGGGATCAAGATCTCCCGCCGCCTCAAGGTCGTCGCTGACGCCGGCAACGGCATCGGCGGCCCGACCCTTCTCGCGCTCCTCTCGCGCCTTGACGTCGACGTGACGCCGCTCTTCTGCGAGCCCGACGGCACGTTCCCGAACCACCACCCGGATCCCTCGAAGCCGAAGAACCTCGCCGACCTCATCGCGAAGGTGAAGGAAATCGGCGCCGACTACGGCTTCGCGCTCGACGGCGACGGCGACCGCCTCGGCGTCGTCACGAACACGGGCGACGTGATCTTCCCCGACCGCCTGATGATGCTCTTCGCAGCGGACATTCTCACGCGCCACCCGGGCGAGCCGATCGTCTACGACGTGAAGTGCTCGCGCCGTCTCGTCGACTGGATCGCCGAGAAGGGCGGCGTGCCGACGATCAGCCCGACGGGCCACTCGCTCGTCAAGGCCAAGCTCCGTGAGACGCAGGCCCCGTTCGCGGGCGAGATGTCCGGCCACATCTTCTTCAACGACGAGCGCTGGACGGGCTTTGACGACGGTCTCTACTCGGCCGTGCGCCTCCTTGAGATCCTCTCGCGCTCCGACGATCCCTCGGAGACGCTCCGGAGCCTCCCGAACGCGGTGAACACCCCCGAGCTCCAGATCCCGATGAACGAAGGGGAGCCGAAGCGCTTCATCGAGCGCTTCAAGAGCGAGTGCAAGTTTGACGATGCCGAGCACGTGATCACCGTGGACGGCGTGCGCGTCGAGTGGAAGGACGGCTTCGCGCTCGCCCGCTCGTCCAACACCACCCCGGTCGTCGTGATCCGTTTCGAGGGCGACACCGAGGAAGCGCTCAAGCGCATCGAAAAGCGCTTCACCGAGGAGATGCGCCGCGTCGAACCGACGCTCCGTCTTCCCGAATAATTTCCCGGAACAGAACCCTCAAGCCTGCTGAAATCTCCACCATGCCGAAGAAGGAAAAGAACCAGAACATGCAGCCGAGCCACATTCCTTTCCTGCGCGAGAGCGCGCCCGAACGCGCGGTTGCCTGCGCCTGCGGCATCAAGCTTGACATCTCCCGCCAGCGTCTCACGGGCGAGGACCTGGACGAACTGATCGGTTTCGCCGAGAAGAAGGACCTTCTCGGCGCGCATGCCCGCATGTGCGCGGGCGAGACCGTGAACGCCGCCGAGGGCCGCGCGGCTCTGCACACGTCGCTGCGCGCCTTCTCGGCCGCGGCGCCGAAGTACGACGAGGTCGTCGCCGAGCGCAACCGTCTCTTCGCCTTCACGAAGGCGGTCCGCGAGGGCCGCTGGCGCGGCTGCCGCGGCGACCGCATCACGGACGTGATCAACATCGGCATCGGCGGCTCCGAGATGGGCCCGCACGCCGTCTGGCAGGCGCTCCGCACGGCGAACCCTGATCTCAAGCTCCACTTCCTCGCTTCCGTGGACGGCGTGCTCCTCGAGCGCATCCTCTCGGTCTGCAAGCCCCGCTCGACCCTCGTGATCGTGAGCTCGAAGAGCTTCACGACCCGCGAGACGCAGGTCAACGCCGCGGCCGTGGACCAGTGGCTCCTCGAGGGCGGCGTCGTGGGCGGCGACCGCGCCCGCCACATGGTGGTGGTCTCCTCCAACACGGCGGCGGCCGACGCGATGTGCCTGCCCCCGGAGAACCAGTTCCGCATCTGGGACTGGGTGGGCGGCCGCTTCTCCGTCTGGAGCGCGATCGGACTCCCCGTGATGCTCGCTCTCGGCACCGAGGCCTTCACGGAGTTCCTCATGGGCGCGAACGAGATGGACCGCCATTCGCTCGAGACGCCCGTGGGGCAGAACCTCCCGGCGCTCCTCGCGCTCCTTGAGTACTGGAACGCCAACCGTCTCGGCATCACCTCGCACTGCATGCTCCCCTATGACGAGCGTCTGCGCACGCTCGTGCCCTGGCTGCAGCAGCTCGAGATGGAGTCGCTCGGCAAGACCACGGGCGCCGACGGCAAGCACGTCGAGGGCTTCACGGGCCTGCAGGTCTGGGGCCACAACGGCAACGAGGGCCAGCACAGCTTCTACCAGTGGCTGCGTGACGGCACGGGCCGCACGAGCATTGACCTCCTCTGGAGCGAGATGCCCGGCCACCGCTATGCCGAGCACTACCGCGTGCTCCTCGCGAACGCCCGCGCTCAGGCCGAGGCGCTCGTGATGCGCGGTCCCGGCAACCCCTTCTTCAACGCGGTCTCGACGATCGTGCTCGACGCCGTGACGCCGCGCCGTCTCGGCGCCCTCATGGCGATGTACGAGCACAAGACCACGATGCTCGGCCACATCCTCGGACTCAATCCGTTCGACCAGCCCGGCGTCGAGCTCGGCAAGCGCCTCTCGCGGCGCGCGGAGGGCGGCGCTGACCTTCAGGCCATCCTTGCCGAGGTTGCGCTTCAATGAGCACGCCGAAGAAGATCCTGATCATCAAGTCCTCCTCCATGGGGGACATCATCCATGCGCTCCCCGTGGCGCATGACATCCGGAAGGCTCTCCCTGACGTGCGCATCGACTGGGTCGCCGAGGAGAGCTTCCGGGACATTCCGACGCTCGCCCCCGCGGTGGAGAAGGTCCAGGTGACCGCCTTCCGCCGCTGGCGGAAGTCGCTCCTCTCGGCCGGGACCCGCGCCGAGATAGCCGCCTTCAAAGAGGGGCTCCGTGCCGAGCGCTATGACTGCGTGCTCGACATCCAGGGCCTGATGCGCTCCGGCCTCGTCGCCCGCTGGACGGGCGTCCCCTCGACGGGCTACACCTTCGGCACCATCCGCGAGCCCCTCGCGGCGCTCGCCTACTCGAGGCGCCTCGATCTCCCCGAGTCGCTCGGCGCCGTGAAGCGCTATCGCATGGCAGCGGCCGAGACGCTCGGCTACACGATCGACCCGGAGCACCCGGTCTTCGGGCTTGAGGCCCGCGGGAAGGCTCCGGTCGAGGCCGATGGCCCCACGGTCTCCTTCGCGGTCAACACGAGCCGCGACGAGAAGCTCTGGCCCGAGACGCACTGGACCGAGCTCGGTCTCGCGCTCCGCGCCCGCGGCTTCACGCCCGTCATCTACTGGGGCGGCAAGGCCGAGGAGGAGAGGGCGAAGCGCATCGCCGCCACGATCCCCGGCGCGCTCGTGTCGCCCAGGGCCCGTCTCTCCGACGTGGCCGCTGGCCTGCAGAAGGCGAGCCTCATGATCGGCGTCGACACGGGCCTCGCGCACCTCGCCGCGGCGCTCGGCTGCCCGAGCGTCGGCATCTTCGTCGCCACGCCCACCGAGACGCTGGGCCTGATCGGTGACGGCCCGACGGAAAACCTCGGCGGCAAGGGACAGATCCCCTCGGCCGCCGCCGTGCTCGCCGCCTGCGAGCGCGTGCTTGAGAAGAAGAACAACCGATGAAAATCACGCCCGGGATATACCGCTGCGTCACCACGGTGGCGCTTCCGCTGGCGAGCCTCTATCTGATGTGGCGCTCCCGCCGCCAGCCCGCCTATCGCGACTACTGGGACGAGCGCTTCGCCTGGGGCACGTATCCGCTGCGCCAGGACTCCCGCCCCCGCGTGTGGATCCACGCGGTGAGCGTGGGCGAGACGAACGCGGCGCGTCCGCTCCTTGAGGCGATGCTCAAGGCCTGGCCCGAGTGCGACGTGGTGCTCACGCACATGACGCCCACGGGCCGCGAGGCCGGCAAGAAGCTCGTGCGCCTCGCGCCCGAGCGCATCCACCAGTGCTACCTGCCCTATGACGCGCCCTACGCGGTCGAGAAGTTCGTCCGTCAGACGCGCCCCACGCTCGGCGTCATCATGGAGACCGAGGTGTGGCCGAACCTGATCGAGGAACTCGCCCGCCGCCAGATCCCCGTCGTGCTCGCCAACGCCCGCGAGAGCGAGAAGTCCCGCGCGCAGGCTGAGAAGGTGATCGACGTGATGCGCCCGGCCTTCGGGTCCTTCTCGGCGGTGCTCGCGCAGAGCGACGAGGACAAGGAACGCCTCGAGAGCCTCGGCGCCCGCGACGTCGAGGTGACCGGCAGCCTCAAGTTCGACATCCGCGCCGACGCTTCGCAGGTGGCGACCGCGCACATCTGGCGCGAGGCCATCGGCCGCCCGGTGCTGCTTCTCGCCTCCACCCGCCAGGGCGAGGAGGAGATGTTCCTCGATGCCCTCAAAAAGCATCCCGAGCTCACGAAGACCGTTCAGATCGTGCTCGTTCCGCGCCATCCCGAGCGCTTCACCCCCGTCGCGGAGCAGATCCGCGCCGCGGGCCTCAAAGTCGCGCGCCGCTCCGGGCTCTCGGACCCGAAGGACATCCCCGAGGGCACCGACGTGATCCTCGGCGACAGCATGGGCGAGATGAGCTTTTACTGCGCACTCGCGACCTTCACGATCATGGGCGGCTCGTTCGCTAACTGCGGCTCGCAGAACGTGGTCGAGCCCGCGCTCGCCGGGTCCCCGGTCATCGTGGGGCCCTCGACCTTCAACTTTGACCGCATCATCCGCGAGGGCATCGCCGCGGGCGGCATGGTGCAGGTGAAGGACGCCGACGGCGCCTTCGGCGTTGTCGAGGGCTGGATCGCCGAGCCCGGGCGCCGCGCCGCCGCGGCCGAGGCCGCGCGCACGTTCGCCCAGGGGTGCGCCGGCGCCACGGACCGCATGATGAAGATTCTGGAGAAGCTATGGAGCTACGCAAGGAAGAACGAGTCCCGAATGTACTGACCATCGCGGGCATTGATCCCTCGGGCGGCGCGGGACTGCTCGCCGACGTGAAGGCCATGAGCGCGCTCGGCGTCTACGCCGCGGGCGTGCCCACGGCGCTCACCGCGCAGAACACGCGGGGCGTCACGGGCGTGCAGGCGATCACGCCGGAGTTCGTGCGCGCCGAGCTCGAGGCCGTCTTCTCCGACCTCGCGATCGACGCGGTGAAGATCGGGATGCTCAACGACAGCGCCGTGATCGGCGAGGTCGCCGGCGCCTTGAGGAAGTACCGCCTCCGCTGGGTCGTGCTCGACCCGGTGATGGTCGCGAAGAGCGGCGACAGGCTGCTGCGCGCCGATGCGCTCGATGCGCTGCGCCGCGTGCTCCTTCCCTGCGCGACCCTCATCACGCCGAACATCCCCGAGGCGCTTGACCTTCTCGATCTGCCGGAGAACGCCATCACCACCCGCGAGACCATGTCCCGCGCGGCGAGGGCGCTGCAGAGCCGCTTCGGCGTGCCCTGGGTGCTCGTGAAGGGCGGCCATCTCACGGGCGAGGAGTCCCCGGACTGCCTCGCCGGCCCCGGAAACGCGCTCGTGTGGTTCGAGGGGAAGCGGACGCCCACGAAGAACACGCACGGCACGGGCTGCACGCTCTCGTCCTCGATCGCGGCGCGTCTCGCCTATCTGAACGACGTTGCCCAGGCGATCCAGGAGGCGAAGGAGTACCTCTCGGTCGCGATCGCGCACGCCGACGAACTCAATGCCGGCGGGGGCCACGGCCCCGTCCACCACTTCTGGTCTCTCTGGAATGCAACAAAATGTAACTGAACTCAAGGTCACCCTTGACGGATGGTTCTAGGTCAGGCAATATTCGCATCCTCACGGCGCATTAGCTCAGTCGGTTAGAGCAGAGGAATCATAATCCTTGTGTCCGCGGTTCGAGTCCGTGATGCGCCACCAGACATCCTGAAGAAAGCCTCGCGGAATCCGCGGGGCTTTTTTCTTAAGCCGCCTCCGGATCTAAACCGTGCCCGCGACAGACACCCCCAAGCTTTCCAAGCTTTACCTGCGCAGCTTCGGCTGCCAGATGAACGACTACGATTCCGCCCGCATCGCCGACCTCCTGAAGGAGGACATGGGTCTCGAGAAGACCGATGTCCTTGAGGAAGCCGATGTCGTGGTTCTCAACACCTGCTCGATCCGTGAGAAGGCCCAGGAAAAGGTCTTCTCCGACCTCGGACGCATCCGTGAGGCGAAGAAGCTTCACCCCGGCATGATGATCGCCGTGGGCGGATGCGTGGCGAGCCAGGAGGGCGAAAAGATCCTGAAGCGCGCCCCCTGGGTCGACGCGGTCTTCGGCCCCCAGACGCTCCACCGCCTCCCCGAGATGCTCCGCGAGCGCGCCGCCACCGGCCGCCCGCAGGTGGACATCAGCTTCCCCGAGATCGAGAAGTTCGACGCGCTCCCCGCCCCGCAGGCCGAGGGCGCCGCTGCCTTCGTCTCGATCATGGAGGGGTGCTCCAAGTACTGCACCTACTGCGTCGTGCCCTACACCCGCGGCGAGGAGATCTCGCGTCCGCTCGTTGATGTCCTCGTCGAGTGCGCGCAGCTCGCCGACCAGGGCGTGAAGGAGGTGACGCTCCTCGGCCAGAACGTGAACGCCTACCAGGGCAGGACCCCGGACGGCGACACGGCTGACTTCGCTCTGCTCCTTGAGTATGTGAGCGAGATCTCCGGCATCGAGCGCATCCGCTACACGACGAACCATCCGAGGGAGTTCACGCAGCGCCTGATCGACGCCTATGCGAAGCTCCCGAAGCTCGTGAACCACGTGCACCTGCCCGTCCAGTCGGGCTCGGACCGCATCCTCGCGGCGATGAAGCGCGGCTACACGGTGCTCGAGTACAAGTCGATCATCAGGCGTCTCCGTGCGGTGCGCCCGAACATCTCGATCGCGACCGACTTCATCGTGGGCTTCCCCGGCGAGACCGCAGAGGACTTCGAGCGCACGATGGACCTGATTGAGTTCGCGCACTTCGACGCGAGCTTCAGCTTCGTCTACAGCCCGCGCCCGGGCACGCCCGCGGCGCGCCTGCCCGATGACACGCCCTATCAGGTGAAGCTCGAGCGCCTGCAGCGCCTGCAGAAGCGGATCGACGAGAATGCGACCGAGATCAGTGAGGGCATGCTCGGGAATCTCGAGCGCGTGCTCGTTCTCGGACCGTCGCGCCGCGGCGGCAGCGAGCTCATGGCGAGGACGGACAACAACCGCATCGTGAACTTCGAGGGCTCCCCCGATCTCATCAACCGCATGGCGACCGTGCGCATCACTTCGGTGTATCCGCATTCCCTCGGCGGCGAACTCGTCACCGAATAACTTCCAGAGAGGACAGAGAGTGGCAGACGAAAAGAAGAACCCGGTCGAGCACTACACGCTCGCGGCGGACGCTGCCGGCACGGTGCTCGCGCACCTCTGCGGGCCGCTTGACGAGAACATCCGCCAGATCGAGACGATCCTCTCGGTGACGATCTCGCGCCGCGGCGGCCAGTTCCGCGTCTCGGGCGAGCAGCACGCCGCCCGCAGGGCGCTCCGTGCGCTCGAGGTGCTCCTTGACCGCGTGAAGCGCACCGGGGTCGAGCTCTCCCCCGATGACATCCAGTGGCACTTCGTCGGCAATGACGACGAGGCGAGGGAGGCCGAGGGCGATGGCGCCGGCACGGGCGAGATCATGCTGAAGACCCGCCGCCGCGACCTGCGCGGCCGCACGCCCAACCAGCGCGCCTACCTGCAGGCCATCCTCTCGCACGACATCAGCTTCGGCATCGGGCCGGCGGGCACGGGCAAGACCTACCTTGCCGTCGCGGCGGCCGTCGACGCCTTCGAGCGCGGCACCGTCGAACGCATCGTGCTCACGCGCCCCGCGGTCGAGGCGGGCGAACGCCTTGGGTTCCTCCCGGGCGACCTCGCGCAGAAGGTCGACCCCTATCTGCGTCCGCTCTATGACGCGCTCTTCGACCTGATGGGCTTTGACAAGGCGCAGCGCCTGATGGAGCGTCAGGCGATCGAGGTGGCGCCCCTTGCCTACATGCGCGGCCGCACGCTCAACAACGCCTTCGTCATCCTCGACGAGGCGCAGAACACCACGGGCGAGCAGATGAAGATGTTCCTCACCCGCATCGGCTTCGGCTCGAAGGCGGTGATCACGGGCGACATCACGCAGATCGACCTCCCGAAGGGCGTCCTCTCGGGCCTCAAGCAGGCCTCGAAGGTGCTCGAGGGCGTGCGCGGCATCAGCTTCACCCACTTCCGCTCGAGCGACGTCGTCCGCCACCCGCTCGTGGCGCGTATCGTTGAGGCGTACGAGGCGGCTTCCGCTGCCGAGGAAGCCGCGAGAAAGGCCGAGCGCGAGGCGAGGAAGGCCGCGCACCTGGCCGCGGAGAAGGAAGAATGACGACTGAGAAGAAGCCGGAGCTCACGCTCCACCTGCAGCAGGCCGCGATGTTCCGCGACAAGCTCCCCGACCGCAAGGTGATGGCGCGCTGGATGCGCGCCGCGCTCGAGCACGACGGCGAGTTCACCGTCCGCTTCGTCGACGAGGAGGAGGGCAGGGCGCTCAACAGCCAGTACCGCGGCAAGGATTACGCGACGAACGTGCTCACCTTCGACTACACCCGCGAGCCCGTCGTCACCGCCGACATCGTGATCTGCCCGGCGGTGCTCGAGCGCCAGGCCGCGGAGCAGGAGAAGCCCTTCCGCGACCACCTCGCGCACCTGCTCGTGCACGGGGTGCTCCACGCCGAGGGGTACGACCACCTCGACGACGAGGAAGCCGAGGAGATGGAGTCCCGCGAGACCGAGATTCTCACCGGTCTCGGTTTTCCAAATCCTTACAGTGACCGAATCGGTATGGTCCACGACTGAGGCCCGAAAAAGGCTAATATCGAAGACGTTTCCCCCATCAACCGACTTAAATGTCCACCGAAGAACCATCCTCACAAAGCCGGAAACAAGGCTTTTTTGACCGCATCACCTCCCACTTCCGCGACGAACCGGACGACGAGGGAACCGCGAAGAACGATCTCGCCGAGGCGCTCTCCGAAGCCCGCGCAAGCGGCGTCATCGCGGCCGATGCGTTTTCCATGATCGAGGGCGCGCTGAAGGTCTCCGACCTGCGCGCCTCGGATCTGATGATCCCGCGCGCTCAGGTTGACGCCGTTGACCTCACGGACAACCAGAACGACTGGATCCGCAAGGTGATCGAGTCCGGGCACTCGCGCTTCCCTGCCGTCGAGGGCGACCTTGACGAAGTGGCCGGCATCCTGCACGCGAAGGACCTCCTCAAGCTCCTCATCGACCCCAAGATCGACCCGAGGACGATGCTGCGCCCGGCGCGCTTCATCCCGGAGAGCCAGCCGATCAACGTGCTGCTCAAGGACTTCAAGGCGACGCGCAGCCACCTCGCGCTCGTGATCGACGAGTTCGGCAGCATCTCGGGTCTCATCACGATCGAGGATGTGCTCGAGCAGATCGTCGGCGACATCTCCGACGAATTCGACCGTGATGACTCGAAGGCGAACATCGTCCCCGAGGGGGACGGCACCTGGCGCGTGCGCGCCTACACGCCGATCGAGCAGTTCAACGACTACTTCGGCGCCCGTCTGCAGGACGACTACTGCGAGACGATCGGCGGTCTGGTGACGGACCGCTTCGAGCACGTGCCGAAGGTGGGCGAGACCATCGAGGAGAACGGCTTCCTCTTCCGCATCATCCGCGGCGACGACCGTCAGGTCGAGCTCCTCAGTGTGGAGCGCCACTGACGTGGGTGATCCGTTCGCGCCTCTGAACAAGTTTGTTCACTCCCGCAGCGGCCGCTGGCTCACGGCGGTCGCGGCGGTTGCCTTGGGCGGCCTCTACTCGACCGCCTTCGCGCCCCTTTCGCTCAAGGTTCCGGGCTTCATCGGCCTCACTGCGGGCCTCGTTCTCATGGCAGCCCATCGGAGCGCCTGGCCTGCGTTCTTCCTCGGGTTCCTCTTCGCGCTCGGCGCCTTCGTGCCGGGTCTCTCCTGGACGGTGCGCTCCATGGCGGAGTTCGGCCGGATTCCGATGCCGGTCGCCCTCCTCGGGCTCGTGGCGCTCGCCGCTCTCTGCGCGCTCTTCTGGGCCGTCGCGGCTGCGGTGACGGCGAAGTTCTGCCGGACCTTCACGCCGAGGCTTCTCGGGCTGGCCGGCGCGCTCACGGTCTTTGAGTGGCTGCGCGGCTCCGGATTCGCTGACTTCGGGTGGCTGACGCCCGCGCTCGCGACGCTCGACACGGCGTTCACGGGCTTCGCGCCCCTCGGGGGCGGCCATCTCGTCAACCTGATGCTGCTCCTTTCGCTTGCCGGCTTCGCGGCGGCTCTCATCGGCAGGGCGAGAAGGCAACTCCTGCCCACGTTCCTCCTCGCGCTCCCCGCCGTGCTCATCATGGCCGGCATCTGGAGCGGGGCGCACACGTGGTCCGAGCCCGCGGGCAAGGTGAACGTGCGCCTCGTTCAGGCGAACCTGCCCGTAGTGGACGGCTGGACGCGTGCCAGCGCCGCCGACCGTCTTGATGTCGCTTCAGAATTGATGCGCACGCCCTGGGACGCTGAGGTGAAGTCCCCGAGACTCGTCCTCACCGCCGAGGGCATCATCTCGAGCGACATCCTTCGCTTGAATCAGAAGGGCCAGGAGGCGCTCGAGAAGTTCCTCGAGAGCGCGGGCGGCCCGGTGCTCTTCAACGGCTTCCGCAGGGACGAGAACCGCAGCTGGCTCAACTCCTCGTTCCTCGTCGAGGGCGCGACCGTCGCGGTCACCGACAAGCGCAAGCTCGTGCCCTTCGGCGAATACGTCCCGCCGGGCTTCCGCTGGTTCGTGGACGCGATGGGCATTCCGTTGACAGACCTCACCGCGGGCGGGTTCGAACAGACGGCGCTTCCCGTCGCGGGCATCCGCGCGGGCATTCTCATCTGCTACGAGAACCTGGACGGCGAGGTCCTGAGGAGCCTCTGGCGCGATCCCGAGGCCGCGCCGAACCTCCTCGTCGTCACCGCGAACCTCGGCTGGTTCTCGCCCTCGATCATCCCGCAGCACCTCGACATGACGAGGCTTCTCGCCATCGCCTCGGCGAGACCCGCCGCGAGTGTGAACATGAGCGGAAGATCCGCTCTGATCGATGAAAAGGGGCGCAGGATAGCCCAGGCTCCGGTGAAGGGAGCCGCGGTTCTGACGCGCGAGATCTCCGTCACCGCCGGTTCGCCCACGCCGTTCATCCGCTTCGGCGATGTCCCGGCGCTGATCCTCGCTGTGCTCACGCTCCTCGGCTGCGCGGTTTACTCGAGGAAATTCAGCTGATCCAACCCCTCCGGAGGTACCGTTCTCCGGGCTGAAGAGACTTCAAGGGCGCATCACCTGCTTCGCCGGGAGGTGCGCCTTTTCGCATCCGGGGAGGCGTGGCTCAAAGCGAACTGAGAGCGATTGCGAGAGTGGGAAACGGCGTGCGAATACGAGCGAATCTCATTCTGTTGCTTAACTAACACAGTCTAGTTTTTTGCTAAGTAACTGTTATTTGGGGAAGTGCTCGGGGGCTCCTGAAACGAAATGAGACGAATTGCTAACGAACCTGTACGATCAGCGTCAGCCTTCAGGAAACGGTGACTCCGACTCCGTGTGTCTGAACGGCACCGGGAAGACGAAAGTCCTTCCTGAACGCACAAATTTACGTTCATGTCGCGAGGGCTCGCGACAGGACAACTCTCAGGGCTTTACACATCATGAAGAAGACTCTTGCTGCTCTCGCCGTCCTCGGCGCTTTTGCCGGCACGGCTGCCGCCGCTGACGTCACGCTCTACGGCGTGGTCGATACCGGCCTTATGTATTCCTATTCCAAGTCGAACTCCTTCACCGCCAACGGCGATGACGTGAACAAGCTTGAAATGTCCTCCGGCGTCAACTCCGGCTCGCGCTTCGGCCTGAAGGGCACCGAGGATCTCGGCAACGGCATCAAGATCGGCTTCCGTCTTGAGAACGGCTTCAGCTCTGACGACGGCACGCTCGGTCAGGGCGGCCGCCTCTTCGGCCGTGAGGCTCAGGTCTCCGTCTACACCGACTACGGCACGCTGTCCCTCGGCCGCATGGGCGCCCTCGGTGGTGCTGCTGGCACGTACGACATCATCTACGCGATCGGCGACTCCTTTGACGGCGGCGACGAGTTCGTCTTCGGCATGCCCGGCACGGATCGCTTTGACAACCTCGTTGTCTACCAGACCCCGCAGTTCGCCGGCCTCCAGGTGACCGGCATGTACTCCTTCAAGAAGGATTCTTCTGGCCAGGGCACGGAAGGCACCTTCTCGAGCGAAGACCGCTATGCTGGCCTCTCGCTGACGGGTGAGTACGGCCCCGCCCAGTTCGTCCTCGCCGGCGAAATGACGAAGTATGGCTATAACGGTGCTGGTGCCTCCCGCACGCTCCCGGACGATGCCTACATCATCTCCCTCGGCGGCAACTACAACTTCGAGGTTGTTCAGGTCTTCGCGATGGCGCAGTACTTCAAGAACCTTGATGACTTCACGGTTTCGGATGAAGACACCGGCTTTGGCCTTACCCCGGCCAAGGGCTATAAGGGCTACAGCGTGCATCTCGGTGCGATCGCCCCGATCGCCGGCGGCGACCTGACGGTCGGTGCGTACTACACGGATGGCTCGGCTGAGGAAGTCGCCACTGGTGTTGATGCTGACCTCACCTACTACGGTCTCGCTGCCCGCTACTGCTACCCGCTCTCCGAGCGCACCACGATCTACGTGGGCGGCGGCTACGGCGAAGTCACTGCTGACAAGTACGATGCTGCTCACACGCAGGATGCTGAGTACAAGCTCGGCGGCGTCTACGTCGGTCTCGACCACCACTTCTAATCCGTCAGACCGCCTGAGCATCACGGCTCAGGCCTGAGGATTAAAAGATGCTTTCGGCGCATTCTCTTCGGAGGGTGCGCCGAATTCTTTTTGGGTGCTGTCCACACTGGCGGACGGTTCCGGCCTGAAGACGGGCGCCGAGGGTCGCGAAGCCCCGGGCGGGCCTCGTATAATTCAATATTTGCTCGAAACGCCGCTTCGAACCCCGGGGCGGCTCTTTCCTTTCACTCAAGCGCCGCCCGCCAGAGCGGTGCGGACAAGACAATGATTACTTTTCAGGAAGTGATCCTGCGCCTGCAGGAATACTGGAACCGGCAGGGCTGCGCGCTGCTGCAGCCGATCGACATGGAGGTCGGCGCCGGCACCTCCCACACCGCCACGTTCCTGCGCGCCCTCGGCCCCGAGCCCTGGCGTGCCGCGTACGTCCAGCCCTCGCGCCGTCCGAAGGACGGCCGCTACGGCGAGAACCCCAACCGCCTGCACCAGCATCACCAGTACCAGGTCGTGCTGAAGCCCGCCCCCACGAACATCGTTGACCTCTACCTCGGCTCGCTCCGCGCCCTTGGCGTCGACACCGAGGTGAACGACATCCGCTTCGTCGAGGACAACTGGGAGAACCCGACCTTGGGCGCCTGGGGTCTCGGCTGGGAAGTCTGGATGAACGGCATGGAAGTGACGCAGTTCACCTACTTCCAGCAGGTCGGCGGCCTCGAGTGCAAGCCGATCACCGGTGAGATCACCTACGGTCTCGAGCGTCTGACGATGTACCTGCAGAACTGCGACAACGTCTTCGACCTCGTCTTCACGACCTGGAAGGAGCCCGACGGCTCCGAGCGCAAGCTCACCTACGGCGACGTCTTCCACCAAAACGAGGTGGAGCAGTCGACCTACAACTTCGAGGCGAGCGACTGCCAGAAGCTTCTCGGCCAGTTCGACTACTACGAGACCGAGGCGAAGCGCCTGATGGATCTCAACCTCGCCCTCCCGGCCTACGAGATGGTTCTCAAGGCCGGCCATACCTTCAACCTGCTCGACGCCCACGGCGCGATCTCGGTGACGGAACGCGCGCACTACATCGCCCGCATCCGTGCCATTTCGAGGAACGTCGCCCAGAGCTACTACGACTCGCGTGAACGCCTCGGCTTCCCGATGCTGCGCAAGCCCGCGGCCTGCTGATCGACAAGGAAGGAGAAAAGAACAAAATGACGAATCTTCTCGTTGAATTGCAGACCGAGGAACTCCCGCCGAAGGCGCTCCGCAAGCTCTCCGACGCGTTTGCCGAGGGTGTGAGGAAGAGCCTTGAGGAAGGTCACTTCCTCGAGGCCTCGAGCCAGGTCAAGGCCTACGGCGCCCCGCGCCGCCTCGCCGTGCACATCACGGACGTCCGCGCCAAGAGCCCGGACGAGACCTTCCGCCAGAAGCTCGTGCCGGTCAAGGTCGGCATCGCCGCCGACGGCTCCGCCACGCCCGCCCTCGTGAAGAAGATGGCCGCGCTCGGCATCACCTGCGATGTCGCCAAGCTCGAGCGCGTCTCCGACGGCAAGAACGAACAGCTCGTCTACGAAGGCGTCCGTCCGGGCGTCGAGCTCGCCCCGGCCCTTCAGAAGGCCCTTGACTACGCCGTCAAGCACCTCCCGATCCCGAAGGTCATGACCTACCAGCTCGCCGACGGCGAGACCACGGTCTCCTTCGTCCGCCCGGTCCGCTATCTCACGGCCCTCTACGGCGCCGAGATCGTCCCGGTCGAACTCTTCGGCCTCAAGTCCGGCCGCACGACGCGCGGTCACCGCTTCCACGCGCCCGAGCCCGTCGAGATCCCGAATGCCGACGCCTACGAGTCCGTGATGAACTCGGTCAAGGTCAACCCGAGCTTCGACGCCCGCCGCGACGAGATCAAGGCTCAGCTCGAAGAGCGCGCCGCCGCGCTCTCCGCCACCGCGATCATGCCCGAGGACCTCCTTGAGGAAGTCACGGCTCTGACCGAGTGGCCGGTGATCTATGAGAGCACGTTCGAGAAGGAGTTCCTCTCGGTTCCCGAGGAATGCCTCATTCTCACGATGCAGCTCAATCAGAAGTACTTCGCGCTGCGCGACGCCGAGGGCAAGCTCATGAACCGCTTCCTCCTCGTCAGCCAGCTCGTCGCCAAGGACGGCGGCAAGGCGATCAGCGAGGGCAACGCCCGCGTGGTCCGCGCCCGCCTCGCCGACGCGAAGTTCTTCTACGACCAGGATCAGCTCCACACGCTCGAGAGCCGCGTCGAAGGCCTTGAGCACGTCGTCTACCACAACAAGCTCGGCAGCCAGCACGAGCGCATGCTCCGCGTGCGCGCGATCGCGGGCGGCATCGCCGATCTGATCGGTGCGGACCGCACGCAGGCCGAGCGCGCCGCCACCCTTGCGAAGGCTGACCTCCGCACGCTGATGGTGGGCGAGTTCCCCGAGCTCCAGGGCATCATGGGCGAGTACTACGCCCGTCACGACGGCGAACCGGCCGACGTGGCCCTCGCGATCCGCGAGCACTACCAGCCCCGCTACGCCGGCGACGAGCTTCCCTCGACGCCCGTGAGCCTCGCCGTCGCGCTCGCCGACAAGCTCGAGACCCTCGTGGGCCTCTTCGGCATCGGCCAGCTCCCGACCGGTGAGAAGGATCCGTTCGCGCTGCGCCGTCATGCGCTCGGCGTCCTTCGCATGCTCATTGAGAAGCAGCTCGACGTGAGCCTCCCCGAGATGATCGACGCGGCCTGGGCGGCCGAGCAGACCGTCGCGGGCGTCACGGACAACCGTGCCGCGCTCCTCGAGTTCTTCGCCGACCGTCTGCGCGTGATGCTCCGCGACCGCGGCGCCTCCGCCCAGGAAGCCGACGCCATCCTCGCCCTCAACCCCGCGAAGCTCGCCGACATCCCGGCCCGCGTGGCGGCCCTCCAGGCCTTCATGCAGCTTCCCGAGGCCGAGTCCCTCACCGCCGCCAACAAGCGCATCGGCAACATCCTGCGCAAGGCCGAGGGCGTGGTCGAGAGCACGGTCAACGAGTCGCTTCTCACCGAGGCCGAGGAGCGTGCGCTCTTCGCCGCCCTCACCGAGGTCGAGCCGAAGGCCGAGGCGCTCTACGCCGAGGGTCGCTTCGAGGACATGCTCGTCGCGATCGCGGCGCTGCGCGCCCCCGTCGACGCCTTCTTCGAGAAGGTCATGGTGAACGCCGAGGATCCCGCGCTCCGTGCGAACCGTCTCGCGCTTCTCTCGCGCCTCTACGGCGTGATGAACCGCGTCGCGGAAATCGCCCGCCTCGCGAAGTAATCCATCCCTCTTTTGAGCGGGGCCGCCCCGGGCGGCCTCGTCAGAAAGAGTTCCGAGGGCCCGCGGCCCGCTTCTGATAATCTTCTCCGCAGTCGCCGGCGGGAGGGTTTATGGGCGGCGCGGGCCTTTGCTTTATGGGGATTTCAGTCTCATGAATTTCATCCACACGCTGCGCGGATGGCTCTTCTATCTGCTCTTCTCGGTGACCGTCATCCTGCTCACGGCCGCGCTCCTCGTGACGTGGCCCTTCATGAGCTACGAGCGCCGCTACGAGCTCGTCTGCCGCCCCTGGGCGAAGATGATCCTCTGGCTCCTCAAGGTCACCTGCGGGGTGGACTACCGCGCCTCGGGCCTTGAGAACATGCCCGACTACCCCGTGGTCGTGCTCGCGAAGCACCAGTCGGCCTGGGATCCCTTCTGGCTCGGCGCCTACCTGAGGCACCCGCCCTGCTTCATCTACAAGAAGTCGCTCCACCTGCTTCCGTTCTTCGGCTGGGCGCTCAAGAGCATGAACATGATGGCGATCGACCGCGGCAAGGGCAGGAAGGCCTTCGAGCAGGTCATGAGCCGCGGTCCCGAGTTCGAGAAGCGCGGCTGGTGGATCACGCTCTTCCCCGAGGGCACGCGCGTGCCGCCGGGCGAGCACGTCCGCTGGAAGACGGGCGGCGCGCGCTTCGCCTGCGCCCTGGGCCTTCCCGTCCTGCCGGTCGCGCACAACGCCGGCTACTGCTGGCCGAAGAACAGCGTCGCCAAGATTCCCGGCACGATCGACGTGGTCGTGGGGCCTGTCATTGAGACCAAGGGCCGTGATCCGCACGAGGTGACCGACGAGGTCGAGCAGTGGATCGAGGCCAATGTGAAGCTTCGCTGAGAAAAAGCACCATGCCGTTCAGACTGCCGAGAAAGGAAATAATTGCCGTCGCAACGCCCAAAGGGACGTTCCGAGTGCTGATCATTCGCAGCGGACGTACAAAGACCAGCACACTCCGCGTGGATACTGCGATGACAGGGCGCCTTTACATGACGGCCTCTGATGGACTGACAAGGGAGCGCGTGATCGGGTATGTGTCCGAGAATGCCGACTGGGTTTACGGAGAACTCGGTCGGGCAGGCATTTCGCCTGAGGAGTCGTTTGATGCCTTGGAGAAATGCGCCGTCAGCAGGGGGATCAATGTTGTCCGACGCGAGATCGGCGGGGTGATGACGGAGGTCAGGCTGGTAAGAAACAGCCGCCTTGAGTCGATAAGACCGGAATGGACGGAGCCCTCAATTCTGACGGTTGAAATGGATCCCTGGACATCCGAGTCGGCTGTCATGAAGTGGCTGGATAGGAAGGGGGAGTGGATCGCAGGCAGCAGGCCGTCCGAACAGGGCTCGCTCTCGGCACGAAATGAGACAAGTGAAACGCCGGAGAGGAAGGAGAGTCCGATAGTCTCTGACGAAGAACTGGAATCGCTGTACCGGAAATTCTGCGGGGAATGGGCTCAGTGCGTGATGATCAGGACGCTGAAGTCAGATTGGAGGGAACTGCTTCGCGAGGATCATAAAGATCAGTTTTGGTATGGAAGCAAGAAGGAAGCAGTGCTTCTGAAGATGCCGTGGGGAAGACACAGGGTGGTTCTGGAATATTTGGACACGGAAGAAACCCCTGATGGCGGACTTGACAATGTAACCGGGGTCTTCCGTTTTACTGTGCCCAAGGGAATGACAAGATCGCGGGCGATTGAAATCTTGCAGGAGGAGAGAACAATAAATTTCATGCGCAGCAATCTGGATCTGCAGGGAATTACCGTGCAGGACTCTTCAGACAGCGTTTCTCCTCGCCCGTTGCCGGACAAGATGTGGGCTTTCGAGTACGACCTGGCGGATCTAAAGGTTGCAGTACTGGTATCCCGGGATGCGCGTCTGAGAAGAAGCCTCTATTCGGTGAACGGAATGGCAAGGACAATCATGCTGTGGCTCGGTCCGTTCAGTCCGGAAGATACGCCGAGAAAATGGCTTAAAAGAAAGGAACGGCATCTTAGAAGCATGTTCCCCGATATTCCGGAGTTGCCGGAATTAAAGGCAATGCTGATCGATGCGCGTTCGAGATTCAGTTCCCGTGAAGAATTTTATCTGGCTACGGGAACTGTAATGGGACGCCTAAAAAAGAAAGTCTCTGAAGGGTCGTAATCTTGAATTCACGTAACCTCGATCCGCAGAGCGTGGAGATTCGCGGCGTGCGAATTCCCTACGTGATCCGTGAGAACGGCCGCCGCCGCAGACTTTCTCTCTATGCCGTGGGCGGCGCCCTCGAGGCCCGCGTTCCTCCGGGAACGACGCGCCGGGAAATAGAGGCCTTCATCCTCAGGAGCGCGGACTGGGTGCTCGCGCAGATCAGGCCTGGCGAGGAGCAGAGACCGCGGCTCACGGCTGACCGGCTCTCCGACGGCGTTGAGATCCCCTGGCGCGGCGGCAGGGCCGTGCTGAGGCTCGGGATGAAGACCTGCGTCAAGATGCCGATGGGCGACGGGAAACTGGAGCTCTGGCTTAAAAGCCCGGCTGATGCGCCGAAGGAGAAGATCCGTGATGAGCTCGTCGGAATGCTCAAGGAAGAGGCCGACCGCGTCTTCAACGCGTGCTTCACGCGGTTGATCGGCGACGCCTCGCATCTGCCGCAGCGCCTGCCCTTCAGGATCTCCATCACCTCAGCGCGCGGGCGCTGGGGAAGCTGCTCGGCGAAGGGCAGCATTCGCCTCACGTGGCGCATGATGGCGCTCACCGACGGCGAGATCGAATACGTGATCGCCCACGAACTCGCGCATCTCGTGGAGTTCAATCACTCGGCGCGCTTCTGGGCCGAGGTGGGGCGCATCTGTCCCGGATGGGAAGAGGCCGAGAAGCAGATGCGGGCGAGGAAGCCCGACGAACTGCTTCACGACCTCTGAGGCGGGTTTATTCCGCAGTTGCCCTGGCCGCAGCGGCGGCGTTGGCGAGCGCGATGAAGTCCTCGACCGCGAGCGTCTCGGCACGTGCCGTGGGGTCAATGCCCGCGGCGCGGATGCCTTCCTCGGTGAGGAAGGCCGAGATGGCGTTCCGCATCGTCTTCCTGCGCTGCTGGAAGGCGGCGGCGACGAGCTCGCCGAACACCTCCTCGTTGACGGGGGCGAGCGACTCGACGGGGCGCGGCACCATGCGCACGATCGACGAGGTCACCTTCGGCGCCGGCGTGAAGGCCCCGGGCGGCACGTCAAAGAGCTTGTGCATGACGTAACGGCGCTGGAGCATCACGGAGAGGCGCCCGTAGGTCTTCGAGCCCGGGCCCGCGATCATGCGGTCCACGACCTCGCGCTGCAGCATGAAGTGCTGGTCGATCACGCGGCCGGCCGCGGGGAGCAGCGCAAAGAGAATGGGCGAGGAGATGTTGTAGGGGAGGTTGCCGAAGATGCGGAGGCGCTCGCCCGGCTTGATCCCGGCCCAGTCAAGCGTGAGCGCGTCGGCCTCAATGAGCTCGAGCGACCCGTCCGGGAACTGCGTGCGAAGAAAGGCCGCGAGGTCACGGTCGATCTCGACGGCGGTTTCCTTCCCGGCAAGGGCGATCACCTCGCGGGTGAGCGCGGCCTGGCCCGGGCCGATCTCAATCAGGGCGTCACCGGGCTTCGGGTCGATCGAGCGCGCGATGCGCTCGATCCAGTGGTGATCGTGGAGGAAGTTCTGTCCGAAGCGTTTGCGGGCGCGGTGCCCTTCAAGCCATTGCTGAGTCACGGTTGTCTGCGAGGGTTTGAGCAAGAAGAATGGCAGCGGTCATGCTGCGGGCGTCGGCGATGCCGCGGCCGGCGATGTCAAGCGCCGTGCCGTGGTCGACCGAGGTGCGCACGTAGGGGAGGCCCAGCGTCACGTTGACACCGCGCTCGAACCCGACGTGCTTCAGGGTCGGCAGCCCCTGGTCATGGTACATGCAGAGGACGGCGTCCCACCGCTTCATCTTCGAGGGAACGAAGATCGTGTCGGCGGGGAGGGGCCCGACAAGCTCCGCCGTGTCGCCGAAGAGAATGCGGGCGCGGCCGAGCGCGGGCTCGATCACCTCGATCTCCTCGCGGCCCATGTGGCCGTTCTCGCCCGCGTGCGGATTGAGGCCCGCGACGGCGATGACGGGCTTCCTGATCGCCCAGGAGCGGTGGAGGTCGTTGACCAGGATCGAGAGCACCTCGCGCAGCAGGTCCGGCGTGATCGCGTCGGGCACCTCGCGCAGCGGCAGGTGCGTCGTGGCGAGCGCCACGCGCAGCGCGTCCGCCTCGGGCGAGGAGACGAGCATCATCACGACGCGGGAGACGCCGGCCGCCTCGGCGAAGAACTCCGTGTGGCCCGTGAAGCAGTGCCCGGCCTCGATGAGGATGCTCTTCTGCACGGGGGCGGTGACGATCGCGCGCGCCGCGCCCTCGGTGACGAGCCGGTGGGCCTCGGCGAGCGTCCTGATCACGTATTCGGAATTGGCGAGCGAGAGCTCGCCCGGCACGGGCGTCGTGCCAAGCGGCACGTGGTGGAAGGTGACGCACGCGGGGGGCTCGGGCGCAAGCCCCAGTCTGCGGGCGGTCTCAAGCAGCATGCCGCGGTCGCCGACGAGGACGAGCGGCGTCTCCGCGGCCCAGGCGGCGCGCACGGACACTTCCGGTCCGATGCCGGCGGGTTCGCCCGTCGTGATGGCGAGCGGCTTCGGGTAGGCGGTCATTTCGGAAAAAATCGGGGAGGGAGAAACAAATCGAGGACGGCCGCGGGGCCGTCCTCAGTCGGAAAAGTTGACCTGAGTCCTTTTCGGGAATCAGCGGCCCAGCGTTTCCTTCAGCTGCGGGTCACGGATCTCAACATAGGCCTCGTCACGCAGTTCGCGCTCCCAGTTGTAGCTCGCCTCGGCGAGCTTCTTCTGGCGGATGGCCTGGCGGGCGGCGACGCGCATGCGTTCGGGGTTGCCTTCCTTCTCGGTGCGGCGCTCGACCACCTGGATCAGATGGTAGCCGTAGGGCGTGCGCACCGGCTCGGAGATCTGGCCGGGACGGAGACCGGCGAGGGCCTGCTCGAACTCGGGAACCGTGTCGCCGGGCTGGAGCCAGCCGAGGTCACCGCCGCGGGTCGCGGTCGAGTCGACGGAGTGCAGGCGGGCCATCGTGGCGAAGTCCGCCTCTCCCGACTGGACGCGGTTGCGGATGTCGTTGAGGCGCCGGATCACATCGCCCTCGGGCGTGATCTCGGAGACGAACATCAGGATGTGGCGGGCGTGAGTCTGCTCGACCGGGCCGCCGCCGAGCTTCGCCTGAACGCCGTCGCGCTTGTCGGAGACCTTCACGACGTGCCAGGCGCGCTTGTCGGAGAAGACGTAGATCTTCTCGTTCGGGCGCTCGCGCAGGATGTCGGAGAGCGCGACCGGCATGTCGGAGAGCGTCTTCCAGCCGAGGTCGCCGCCCGTCATCGCGTCATCGGCGCGGGAGAAGGCGGCGGCGAGCTGGGCGAAGTCCTCGCCGTTCCTCGCGCGCTCGGCGAGCGAGTCGGCGGCGCGGTGCACGCTTTCCTCCTCCTCGGCGGTCTCGACCGGAATGAGGATGTGCTCGAGGTGATACTCGGTCGCGGAGTCGCCCTTGAAGCCGGCCTGCTCGAGGAGGAAGGCGTCGATCTCGCTCTCGTTGATCTCGAGCTTCTCGTTCACTTCGCGTTCGCGCAGGCGCTGCGAGGTGATCTCGTCGCGGATCTCGTTGCGGAAGGCCGCGAACGTCACGCCGTCGGCGAGCAGACGCTGGCGGAGCTCCTCGACCGTGAGGTTGTTCTGGCGGGCGATCTGCTCGATCGAGGCGTTCACCATCTGGTCATCGACGCGGATGCCGGTCTGGCGGGCGCGCTGCAGGATCGAGCGCTCGGAGATGAGGCGCTCGAGCACCTGGGCGCGCAGCAGCTCCATCGGCGGGAGGTTGATCTGCTGGCGGCGCAGGTTGATGGCCACCGTGTGGACACGCTGCTCGAGCTCGTGCTCGGTGATCACGTCGTTGTTGACGATGGCCACGATGCGGTCAAGCTCGGCGGTGATGGCAGTCGGCTGCTGTTCCGACCCGGCAGCGTCGGTCATGGTCGCGGCGCCGGCCGTGCCGGCGAAGAACGCGATCGTCGCGGAAAGGCCGAGCGCGGGAAGGAGATTGAATTTAGTCATAGTAGTCGTAGGGACCTGTCGCAGTGGGCAGCGGATTGGTCGACTGGTAGCCGCGGATGTTGCGGCGCAGTTCGTTAAGCGGATTGATGCCTATGCTACCGAGGCCGTTGAGCTCGAGTTGTAAGAAGAAGTTGGTTTCCTCCTCGTTGGCGGCCGTGGTGTAGCGCTGTGCGGCGAAGCGCAGCGTCCAGCAGTCGTCGAGCCACTCGAAGCCGCCGATCAGCTCGATGGGCTTCTTGCGGTAGAGCGAGTAGTTATAGCGGAAGAGGGCGTAGAGGCGCTCGGTGATCGGCCACTGCATCTGGAAATCGATCTGCTTGATGTTGTCGCCGTCGATGCCCGTGGAGGTGGCCGAGTAGTTGTAGCGGTAGTAGAGACCGAGGACGGAGCGGTTGTCCGGCTTCCAGGTGACGCCGGTCTTCGCCTTCACCACTCGGTTCAGGGAGGACGAGTACTGCACCGTCGCCGAGCCGTAGAGGTCGCGGGTGAGGCGCGCGCCCACGCTGCCCAGGAGGTCGCTTCGCACGTCGGTGTTCGGATCGTTGATGCCCGCGTAGTACGGGTCGTAGAGCGCGCCGCTCCTCTTCTCCTCGGGAATGAAGCGCACGTTCTGGTCGCTGAAGTACTGGCGCTGGCCGACGCTTGCGCGGAAGAGCTCGAGGCCGGTGTCGCGGTCGATGTAGCGCGTCGAGAGCACTGCGGTGAGCTGGTTCGCCTCGGAGACGCGGTCGTAGCCCGAGTAGAGGTTCGGCGTGAAGAGCGTCGCGAACGAGAGGTCGGTCACGGTCGAGTCGAAGACCGGGATGTCGTCCTGGTTGCGGTACGGCGTGTAGGCGTAGTAGATGCGCGGCTCGAGGGTCTGGAAGGCGCTGCGGCCGAAGTAGCTCGAGTCGCGCTCGAAGACGAGGCCCGCGTCAAGGGAGAGCGTATGGGTGTAGCGGCTCGGATTGCTGTCGCGGCCGTTGTAGTAGGCGTCGCGGGACATGTCCTCGAGCTCGTACCAGGCGCCCATGAACTCCGCCTTCGGGATGATGAACCAGCCCGCGCCGCGAAGCGGATAGCTCACGGTCTGGTTCGCGACGACACGCGTGCCGCCCATGCGGAAGGGGTGCGTGAAGTGCGTCGCGTCGAACACGGTCGAGAGCTCGAACCCGCCCACGTCCGCGGCGTAGCCGTTGAAGACGAACTGCGGCTCGCGCTCGTACGGGATGATCGTCGTCACGCCCGAGATTCTGAGCGTCTGGTTCTGGGTGACGCGAAGCCTCGCGTTCCAGTAGGTGTCCGTCCAGCTGAGCGCGTAGTCCTGCGGGAGCACGGCCTCGGAGGATTCGCGGATGCTGCCCGAGAAGTCCGTGAGGAAGTCGTCGTCCGACACACGGTTGTAGTCCATGTTGAACGCGAGCTTGTCCCAGCGGTAGGAGGCCGCGATGTGGGCGCTCCAGCGCTTCTCGCTCGTCAGGCGGTCGTTCGGGAGGTAGTTGACGTCAACGAGGCCCTCGAAGTTGTAGTACTTCGCGCGGATCTCGTTGCCGAGCATCACGCCGCGCTTGCTCATCACGCGCGGGGTGAGCGTGTAGTCGTAGTTCGGCGCGAGGTTGAAGTAGTAGGGCACGGCGATGTCGACGCCGCGCGTCGAGCTCATGCCGTAGGTGGGCGTCAGGATGCCCGAGCGGCGCTCGCCAGAGATCGGGAAGGCGAACCACGGGGTGCCGAGGATCGGCACGCCCTGGAAGTGCAAGAGCGCGCCCGTGCCGGAGGCCGTCTGGTCGTACTCGTCGATCTCCATCTCGTTCATGGAGATGTACCACGAGTCGTCGCCGCGCTTGCAGGTGGTGAGCGTCACGTCCTCGAAGGTCGTGCGGTCGCCCGAGAGGAAGCGCACGTTTTTCGCGCACCCGCGGACGTTTCTCGGCCCGTACTCCCAGTCGGCCTCGTCCATGGAGCCCGAGCGGCTCGTGAGACGGAACTGCATGCTCGGGCCCGAGAAGCTCACGCCCTCGCGCGACATGCGCGCGTTGCCCGTGGCGGAGACCTCGTCGGTGCGCTGCACGTAGGTGATCCTGTCGGCCGTGAGCACGGTGCCCGCATGACGGACCTCGGCGTCGCCGATCAGGTGGAGCTCGTCCTCGGGGCTGCCCTCGATGCGCTCGGCGCTCGCGATGCTCATCGCCTCGCCGTCGGGGGTCTGGGCTCTCGCGGGATCAAGTGAACTCACGCTTTCGAGGTCAACGCGCACGTTGCTCGGAGCGGCTGAGGCGCTCTCGGCGGCGGAAATGGCTGCGAGCGCGGCGGCCACGCTGAGCGCAAGCGCTCGGACGGGAGGCAGATGCATGGAGGACTGTAAAATGTTCGACTTCACGGGAAAAGCCGCGGTCATCTCCGACGGCGGCCGTTCACCCGTCCCGAGGGACGGGGACGGATGCCCCGGACCTTCAGAAAGTCCGGAGCGTCCGAAATTTTAACAGTTTAGCCTCTGCCTTCCCGCGGGTTCCCTCCCGCAGCGGGGAAAGCGGGGCGGGACACGGGGCCCGGAGGCCCCGATCAGAAGGAACCTCACCGATGACAGACCGCGACAGCGCGCTCCATGCCTGGCTCGAGAAAGAGCAGCCGAGGCTCGGCTTTGACCTTGACAGCATGGCGCCGGCGAGCTCCGACGCGGGCTTCCGCCGCTACTTCCGCGTGACCTGCCCCGGCGGCGGCACGCTGATCGTGATGGACGCGCCCCCGGCCACCGAGAACCTGCCCGCGTTCCTGCGCATCGACCGCCTGATGGCCGACGCCGGCCTCAACGTCCCCGTGATCCACGCCGCTGACGAGGAGCAGGGCTTCGCGATCATCTCGGACCTCGGCCGCGAGACCTTCCTCAATGTGATCAACGAGGAAAACGCCGCCCGCCTGATGGACGCCGCCACGACGGCGTTGGTCAAGTGGCAGCTCGCGAGCCGTCCCGGCGTGCTCCCGCCCTATGACCGCGCGGTGCTGCTCCGTGAGATGAATCTCTTCCCCGAGTGGTACGTCGGCCGCCACCTGGGCGTCACCTGGGACGCCAAGCGCGAGGAGTGGTGGAAGATGACCACCGACGCGATCATCGAGGTGAACCTCGCCGATCCGACGGTCTTCGTGCACCGCGACTTCATGCCGAGGAACCTCATGATGAGCGATCCGCTCCCGGGCGTCATCGACTTCCAGGACGCGCTCATGGGGCCGATCACGTACGACATCGCGTCGCTCCTTCGTGACGCCTTCGTCTCCTGGTCCGAGTCCTTCGTGCTTGACATCACGATCCGCTACTGGGAGAAGGCGAGGAAGGCCGGGCTCCCCGTTCCGGAGGACTTCGGCAGCTTCTGGAGAAGCGTCGAGTTCATGGGGCTGCAGCGCCATCTCAAGGTGCTCGGCATCTTCGCGCGCATCAACTACCGCGACGGGAAGCCGAAGTACCTCGCCGACACGCCGCGCTTCATGGCCTACGCCCGCCAGACCGCGGGCCGCTACCGCGAGCTCTCGCCCCTGAGGCACCTCCTCGACGAGCTCGAGGGCGTCCAGGAAAAAGCGGGCTACACCTTCTGATGCGTGCGCTCATCCTTGCCGCGGGCGAGGGCAGAAGGCTCCGTCCGCTCACGCAGATTCATCCGAAGCCCCTGACGTGCGTCGCGGGCGTGCCGATGATCGAGCGGCAGATCGCCGCATTGAAGGCGGCCGGCATCCGCGAGTTCGTCGTGAACGCCGCCCACGGGGCGCGCGTGCTGACGGGCGCGCTCGGGGACGGCTCGCACTTGGGCGTCCGCATCCTCTGGTCGCACGAGGGCGACTCGGCCGGCGAGGCGCTCGAGACCCGGGGCGGCATCGTGCGGGCGCTCCCGCTCCTCGCCGAAGGCGGGGAGGGCGGCGGCTTCATCGTGGTCGCGGGCGACATCGTCACCGACTATGACTACCGTGCGCTCGTCGGCCGCGCCGCCGCGCTCTCGGAGGAGGGGGCCCTCGCGCACCTGATCCTCGTGCCGAACCCGGACTTTCATCCGCAGGGCGACCTCGCGCTCACCCCGGACGGCCTCATCGCCCGGGAGGGCACGAAATACACCTTCTCGAGCCTCGCCGCCTACCATCCGGCGCTCTTCCGGGGCGTCCCCGACGGCCGCGCGAAGCTCTTTCCCTGGCTCCTCGGCGCCGTCGACGCGGGGCGCGTCACGGGCGAGCTTTTCTCCGGCCGCTGGGCCAACGTGGGCACGCCCGTCGAGCTCGAGCGCGCGGAGAAGCTCTTCGGGAGCGATGCGGCGTGAAAATCGGCGCGCACCAGCTCCCCGATCCCGCGCTGATGCTCGCCCCGATGGCGGGCTTCACGGATCTCCCGTTCCGCGAGCTCTGCCGCAGCTGGGGCGCGGACTACGCCGTCGCCGAGATGACCGCGAGCCGCGCGGACCTGAGGGACCGTGAGAAGAGTCTCACGCGCTGGGTCGAGCCCGGGGAGTCCGGCATAAAGGTCGTGCAGCTTCTCGGCGCCGACCCGGCCGTGATGGCCGAGGCCGCCGCGGCCGCCGAGGCCGACGGCGCGGACGTGATCGACATCAACATGGGGTGCCCCGCGAAGAAGGTGCTCCACGCCGAGTGCGGCAGCGCCCTCATGCGCGACGAGGGGCTCGTGCGCGAGATCCTCACCGCCGTCACCGGGGCGGTCACGATCCCCGTCACCCTCAAGATCCGCACGGGCTGGGAGCGGGCGCACCGGAACGCCCCGGCGGTCGCGCGGATCGCCGAGGAGTCGGGCATCGCGATGCTCGCGATCCACGGCCGCACCCGCGAGGACGCCTTCCGCGGCGAGGCCGAGTACGAGACGATCGCCGCGGTGAAGCGCTTCTCCTCGATTCCCGTCGTCGCGAACGGCGACATCACCTGTCCCGCAAAGGCGCTCCGGGTGCTCGAGCTCACCCGCGCCGACGGCCTGATGATCGGCCGCGGCGCCGTCGGGCGCCCCTGGATCTTCGCCGCGGTGCGCGCGGCCATTGAGGGGAAACCCTTCAGCGAACCCGGGCCCGGGGAGCTTCTCAGGGTCATTCTCGATCACAGGGCCCGGCATTTCGACTACTATGATGGCCGCCGCGCGGTGCGCACGTTCCGCAAGCATCTCGCCGCCTATCTCAGGCCGCTCGCAGGGTCCGAAGAGGCTCTTCCCGCCCTCCTCGCCGAGGAGGATCCCGAGCGGCAGATCGCGATGGTGCGTGCGTTCCTTGAGCGTGCGCGAGCGTTCTCCGAGCCTTCCTCAAGTCCGGATCCCGAATGACCCCTGAAGCCTTTCCTGATGAACCGTTTCCCGCCGATGACGCCGGGAACGGGGCGGATGACGCCGAAGCGTTCGAATTCCAGGACGAGGGCAATTCGCTTGAGGAAGCCGTCGTCCGTCAGCTCGACCTCTATTTCGCCCGGCTCGGCGGCCGGACCCCGCATCCCCTTTATGAACTTGTCGTGCACGCCGTGGAGCGGCCTCTCATCGACTACGCGATGACGATGTGCCGGAACAACCAGTGCGCGGCAGCGGAATTACTTGGCATTAACCGGAACACTCTGCGCAAGAAGCTCCAGGAACATGGAATCGTTCAGGCCCGGGGTGTTCCACGAAAATTGAAGGAAAAGTGAACCATGCGCAAACAGGCACTTCTTAGCGTCTCCGACAAGACGGGCATCGTCGACTTCGCCCGCGGTCTCGTCGAGGCCGGCTATCACATCCTCTCGACGGGCGGCACCGCCAAGCTCCTCGCGAAGGAAGGCATCGAGGTCGAGGAGGTCGCTCACTACACGGGCTTCCCCGAGATGCTCGACGGCCGCGTCAAGACCCTCAACCCGAAGATCCACGCCGGCATCCTCGCCCGCCGTCCCTCCGAGGAGCACATGGCCGCCCTCGCCGCGCACGGCATCGACCCGATCGACATCGTCTGCGTGAACCTCTATCCGTTCGAGCAGACCGTCGCCCGCCCGGACTGCACGCTCGAGGACGCCATCGAGAACATCGACATCGGCGGCCCCACGATGATCCGCGCCGCCGCGAAGAACTGCGAGTCCGTCGCGGTCGTGGTCGACCCGGCCGACTATGACGACGTGCTCGAGGAGATCCGCGCCACCGGCGGCGTCGAGCCGGCCACGCGCTTCGCCCTCGCGAAGAAGGTCTTCGCCCACACCGCCCGCTACGACGGCATGATCACCAACTACCTCACGAGCCTCGACGAGGAGAACCATCCGGGCAAGTTCCCCGAGGTCCTCACGCGCCAGTGGGAGAAGGTGCAGGATCTGCGCTACGGCGAGAATCCCCACCAGTCCGGCGCCTTCTACCGCGAGGTCCACGTCGCCCCGGGCCTGCTCGCCGGTTACGAGCAGCTCCAGGGCAAGGAGCTCTCCTACAACAACATCGCCGACAGCGACGCCGCCTGGGAGTGCGTCCGCTCGTTCGAGGCTCCGGCCTGCGTGATCATCAAGCACGCGAACCCCTGCGGCGTCGCCGTCGCGGAGAACTGCGAGGCCGCCTACGCCAAGGCCTTCCTCACGGACAGCAAGTCGGCCTTCGGCGGCATCATCGCCTTCAACGGCCCGGTGACGCTCGGCTGCGCCGAGAAGGTCTCGCACCAGTTCGCCGAGGTCATCATCGCGCCGGAGTTCGAGCCCGCCGCGCTTGAGCTCTTCTCGAAGAAGAAGAACCTGCGCCTCCTGAAGATCGCCCGCGGCCGCGCCCACAACGACTTTGACTTCAAGCGCGTCGGTGGCGGCATCCTCGTGCAGTCGCCCGACATCCAGCTCGCCACGGCCGAGCAGCTGCGCTGCGTCACCGAGAAGCAGCCCACCCAGGCCCAGATCATTGACCTGCTCTTCGCCTGGAACGTCGCCCGCTTCGTGAAGTCGAACACGATCGTCTACGCCCGCGACGGCATGACGCTCGGCGTCGGCGCCGGCCAGATGAGCCGCGTCGACTCCGCCCGCATCGCCGCCATCAAGGCCGAGGAAGGCGGTCTCTCGCTCGTCGGCAGCGTCGCCGCCTCGGACGCCTTCTTCCCGTTCCGTGACGGTCTCGACGTCGTGGTCGACGCCGGCTGCACCGCCGTCATCCAGCCGGGCGGCTCGATCCGTGACCAGGAGGTGATTGACGCCGCCAACGAGCGCGGCATCGCCATGGTCTTCACGGGCGAGCGCCACTTCCGTCACTAAGACTGACTGACGAAAGAGCGGCAACTTCTGTTGCACTTCGGCGCCGGGACCCGCAGGGACACCCCGGCGCCGTTTCGCGTATATTGATTCAAGAATTTTCAGTCCGCGCCTTCGCTCCCCGTCTCCGGGGTTCATCCCTTCGGAGCGAAAAGGGCGCGTCATCTCCGGAGTACCAAAGAGTGAAAGAGTCGAGCGAATCGATGCGTCTCTCGCGCCGCGCGCTCCTCGGCGCCGGCCTGTCGGCCGGCGTGCTCGGAGCCTGTCCGGCGCTTGCCGATCTGCGCATTGAAATCACCGGCGTCGGGGCGAACCAGCTCCCGATCGCCATCCGTTCCTTCCAGGGCGCGGGTTCCGCGCCCGTCGATCCCGCGCAGGTGATCGGCGCCGACCTCGTGCGCTCGGGCGCCTTCCGCCTGATCCAGCTGCGCGGCGGGGATGCGAACGAGGATCTCACCAAGCCCTCGGGGCTCGCCGCCGCGAAGCAGGCGGGCGCCACGGTCTACGTCGTGGGCTCCGTGCAGCCGCTCGGTCCCGCGCGCTGGGACGTGCGCTGCCTCTTCTATGACACCGTCACGGGCGAGCAGATCAATTCCGTGGGCTTCTCCTCGTCCACCGACCTGCTGCGCATGGCCGCGCACCGCTGCGCCGACGAGATCTACAAGAAGATGACGGGCGAGGGCCCGATGTTCGCCTCGCAGCTCGCCTATGTCGCACAGCTCGGCCCGCGTCGCTACGAACTCATCATCACCGACTGCGACGGCGCCGTGCCGAGAACGGCGCTCTCCTCGCCCGAGCCGATCATCTCGCCGGCGTGGTCGCCCGACGGGCGCCGCCTCGCCTACGTGAGCTTCGAGAACCGCAAGCCGATCGTCTTCGTTCACGAGCTCTCGACCGGCGCCCGCCGCCCGGTCGCGGCCTTCCGCGGCAACAACTCGGCGCCTGCCTGGTCGCCCGACGGCCGTCAGCTCGCCGTGGCGCTCTCGCGCGACGGACTCACGCAGATCTACCTCATCAACGCCGACGGCTCGGCCGCCCGCCGCTTCTCGCGCAGCTACGGCATCGACACCGAGCCCTTCTTCACGAAGGACGGCCAGTGGATCTACTTCACGAGCGACCGCGGCGGCACGCCGCAGATCTACCGCCAGGCCGTGAACGAGCCCGAGGGCCGCGCCGAGCGCGTCACCTTCGGTTCGAACTACGCCATCAGCCCGGTGGTCTCGCCCGACGGCAAGCGCCTCGCCTACATCTCCAAGATCGATGACAGCTTCCGCGTCGCGGTGATGGACCTCGAGAACGGCCAGGATCTCCTCGTGACGAACTCCGACCGCGACGAGTCGCCGTCCTTCGCCCCGAACGGCCGCTTCATCGTCTATGCGACCGAGGTGAGCGGACGCGGCATCCTCGGCACCTGCTCGGCGGACGCGCGCCTCTCGACCCGTCTCTCGGGCGAGGGCAACATCCGCGAACCCGCCTGGAGTCCGATCCTCGGCTGACCAAGGCATCCAAGTTTTTTTGAGAAGAAAGGAAGAACAAAATGACCATTTCCTGGAAGGCTCTTGCTGCCGCGGCCGCCGTCGCCGCTCTCCTCTCGGGCTGCTCCTCCGTCTCGCTCGACGAAGGCGCGCTCGAGGGCACTCTCGCCGGCGAACAGAAGGCCGCCGCCGTGAACCCGTTCGAGGATCCCTCGAACCCGCTCTCGCGCCGTTCGGTCTACTTCGACTTTGACTCCTACGACGTCTCGCCCGAGTACGCGGCGATCGTCGAGGCGCACGCGAAGTGGCTCGGCGACCATCCGCAGGTCAACATTGTCGTGCAGGGCCACACCGACGAGCGCGGCGGCCGCGAGTACAACCTCGCGCTCGGCCAGAAGCGCTCCGAGGCCGTGCGCCAGCGCATGCAGCTGCTCGGCGTCTCGGGCGACCGCGTCGAGGCCGTCTCCTTCGGCAAGGAGAAGCCCTTCGCCGAGGGCCACACCGAGGAGGCCTGGGCCCAGAACCGCCGCGCGGACATCGTCTACCCGGCCAACTACGGCGAGACCGTCCCGCAGCCTGCGTCCGCTGCCCGCTGATAGGAACCTGACCTGACGGCGCGCCGCTCCCCTTGAGGCGCGCCCGGGTTCCCTCTCGAGAGACCGGCGGCACCGCCGGGGCCCTTTAAACAAGGGCTCCCGGAGGCGGCTGACCGGTCCTTTTCGTTTTATCCCCCTCCAAACCGATTTCCACTTGCGATGACTTTCACTCTTTCGACGCTCTCGCGCGGCGTGCTCGCCGCGGCGCTCTCGCTCGCGCTCGCCGGCGAGGCGCTTGCCTTCGCTGACGATGACGCCCGCCGCGCGATTCTCGACCTGCGCGAGCAGGTCAAGCAGATGCAGGCCGACATTGACGTGCTGCGCCGCTCCCAGCTCTCGCTCTCGAACGAGATCAACGGTCTGAAGGACCTCAACCGCAGGCTCACGGGCCGCGTCGAGGAGCTCTCGAACAGTCTCGCGCAGGAGAAGCGCTCGAACCGCACGCTCTACGAATCGATGGACAAGCGCCTCGGCGTCTTCGAGCCGCAGACCGTCACCGTCGACGGCGTCACGGTCACGGTGGACGCCGAGGAGAAGAACTCCTTCGATGCGGCGCTCGAGCTCCTGCAGGGCGGCAAGTACGCCCAGGCCGAGCGCGCCTTCAGGGACTTCACCCGCAAGTGGACGAAGTCGCCCTATCGCCCGGCCGCGCTCTTCTGGTGGGGCACGAGCGCCTTCGGCGCCGAGCACTACAAGACAGCGATCTCCTCGCAGAACCAGCTGCTCCGCGACTATCCGAAGAACCGGCGCGTGGCTGACGCGATGCTCCTCGTCGCCTCGTCGCAGGCCGCGAGCGGCAGCGTCACGGCGGCTCGCAGCACGCTCCAGAAGATCGTGCGCGCCTATCCGAAGACCGATGCCGGCAGGGAGGCCGCCAAGCGCCTGAAGGAACTGCCGCCCGAGCCCGAACCCGCGCCCGAGCCCGCGAAACAGTAAATCCATTTCCCGGCTGTGCCTTGAGTCAGGGATTTCCCCCACGTCTTTTGGCGGAGCACTGTTACCCCTCATTAGGCAGTGCCTAAAATACCCAAAAGATTTGCGGGACTCCCTCCGACGGCCGATGCCGGGACAGGGAAAAACCCGTATAAGCACTTTTAAGCATGCGCCGCCGCTTTCCCGGTGAGGAAGAGACGACCATACTGTCAACCCCAGAGCTAATTCAAGCCGCCCATCCCGACCCCGGGCGGCTTTTTCGGAGGTGAACTCACATGTCTCAATGCTGCAAGCACACCGGCACTGCCGCCCTGCGCTGCCCGCTCCAGAACAAGGGCGTGGCCTTTACGAAAGAGGAGCGCGAGGAGCGCGGTCTGAGCGGCCTCATCCCCACGGCCGTCTCCACGGATGACCAGCAGGTCGAGCGTATGCGCGAGATTCTCGGCCGTTTTGAGAAGCCGATTGACAAGGCCCTCGTCCTCGAGAGCCTGCGCGCCACGAACGAGCGTCTTTATTTCCAGCTCCTCACCCGCTACACCGACGAGTACATGCCGATCGTGTACACGCCGACCGTCGGCGAGACCTGCCAGCGCTTCAGCCACTTCTTCCGCTATCCGCGCGGTCTGTTCCTGTCGCTCGAGCACGTCGGCCATGTCCGCGAGGTGATCGAGCGCGCCCCGAACCAGGAAGTTGACGTGATCGTCGTCACCGACGGCGAGCGCATCCTCGGTCTCGGCGACCAGGGCCTCAACGGCATGGGCATCCCGGTGGGCAAGCTCGCCCTCTACACGGCCTGCGCCGGCATCCACCCGGCCAAGACCCTCCCGGTCGTGCTCGACGTCGGCACGAACCGCGAGGAGTACCTCAACGATCCTCTGTACCTCGGCCTGCGCCAGCAGCGTTGCCGCGGCCCCGAGTACGACCAGCTCGTCGATGAGTTCATCACCGAGGCCCGCCGCCGCTGGCCGGGCGTCCTCATCCAGTTCGAGGACTTCGGCAACTCCAACGCCTTCCGCCTGCTCAGCAAGTACCAGGACAAGGTCCTCTGCTTCAACGATGACATCCAGGGCACGGCCTCCGTCGTCGTCGCCGGCATGTACTCCGCCATGCGCATCAAGAAGGAGAAGATCGAGGATCAGCGCTTCCTCTTCTTCGGCGCCGGCGAAGCCGCCTGCGGCATCGCCACGCTGCTCGCGGACGCCATCGCGAGCGAGGGCGTTGACCCGGCCGAGGCGCTCAAGCACTGCGCCCTCTTCGACTCGAAGGGCCTCGTGACGGCCCAGCGCACGGACCTCGCGGCTCACAAGAAGCCGTTCGCCCATGAGCTCGCCGACACGAAGTGCTTCATCGAGGCGATCCGCCAGTACAAGCCGACCGCAATCATCGGCGTCGCGGCCCAGCCGAAGACCTTCACGAAGGAAGTGCTCGAGGAGATGGCCAAGCTCAATGAGCGCCCGATCATCTTCGCGCTCTCCAACCCGACCTCGCGTGCCGAGTGCACGGCCGAGGAGGCCTATGTCGCGACGAAGGGCAAGGCGCTCTTCGCCTCCGGCTCGCCGTTCGCTCCGGTCGAGTACGAGGGCAAGACCTTCGTGCCGCGCCAGGGCAACAACAGCTACGTCTTCCCGGCCCTCGGCCTCGGCGCCGTCGTCAGCCGCTCGAAGTGGATGCCCAACGAGATGTTCCTCGTCTCCGCGAAGAAGCTCGCCGAGCTCGTCACGGAAGAGGATCTCGCCCAGGGCTCGCTCTATCCGCCGCTCTCCGACATCCGTCCGGTGTCCGTGAAGGTCGGTGCCGCCGTCGCCGCCTATGCGTACGACAAGGGCCTCGCCCAGAACGAGCGTCCGGCCGACCTCGAGAAGGCGGTTGATGAGTTCATGTATCGTCCGTAATCGGCAAGTCTTTGCGGAATGACGGATCCGGCGCGCCGGTTCCCTGCGGTACCGGCGCCGTCTCCCCGGGTCCTCGTTCCCACTGACGGCGATTGACAGCGGCCTTCGGCCGAGCTCTCACAGGGGCTCGCCGGAGGCCGTTATCATTTCGGGCGTCATGGCAGACGAGAACACACAGGCTCCAGAGGAGACGGGCGCGGCACAGGCCGCGGAACGCACGCCGGCGGCGGCCGGCGGGCGCGTCTTCGCGCGCCTCTACGGCGAGCCTCTCACGGAGCTCCCCGACGGGCTCTACATCCCGCCCGACGCGCTCGAGGTGATCCTCGACCGCTTCGAGGGACCGCTCGATCTGCTGCTCTGGCTCATCCGCAGCCAGAAGTTCGACGTGATGGACATCCCGATGGCGAAGCTCACCGAGCAGTACATGGCCTACGTGGAGCTCATCCGCCGCACGAACCTCGAGCTCGCGAGCGCCTACCTCGTGATGAGCGCGACGCTCATGTCGATCAAGAGCAGGATGCTTCTGCCCAAGCGCCCCGACGCCGTGACGGGCGAGGAGCCCGAGGATCCGCGCGCCGAGCTCGCCCGGCGCCTCATCGAATACGAAATGATGCGCGAGGCCGCGCGGGAATTGAATGACATGCCGCGCCTCGGGCGCGACTTCCTCGTCTCGACGGGCACCTGGGAGACCCCGGTGCGCGAGCGCCCGACGATCACGCCCGACGACCTCTCGGTCGCCTGGGAGGCCGTGGAGGCGCTGCTCGCGCTCACGGCGCATCACCATGTCACGCGCGAGGAGCTCTCCGTGCGCGAGCACATGTCCGGGATTCTGAAGCGGCTCAAGGACCGCGAGTTCATCCGGCTCGACGAGCTCTGGGGCGCGGGCGCCGACCGCGGGCAGGTCACGGTGTGGCTCCTTGCCACGCTCGAGCTCGGAAAGATCTTCCTCGTGCGCATCCAGCAGGCCGAGCCCTACGCGGCGGTCTATCTCTCCACGGAGACCGAGGCCGCGCTCGAGATGGAGGAGGCGGGGGCGCTTCCCGCGGCGGGCGGGGACCGCGACCCCGAGGCCGACCTCGACGCCTTCTTCGAGGGCGGCGGCATCAGCGGCTCCTCCGGCTCACTCTTCTGAGAAGCGCGCGGCATCAAGGAAAACGGCCGCCCCGTTCTTCACAGGGCGGCCGCGATTCACTTTCGGATCAGGAATCCGGGGCTCAGGCGACGGGCTTGTCGGAGGACTTCTCCTCCTTCGTCTCCTCGGCCTTCACTTCCTCGGCAGGGGCGGCCTCAGCGGCCTTCTCAGCCGGGGTCTCGGCCTCGGTCTTGACCGGGGTGACCTCGAGGGGCTTCGTCTCGGGAGCCGCGGGCTTCTCGGCCGCGGCGAGCTCGGCGAGCACCTGGTCGGCGCGGGCCATGGCGAACTCCATGTCCGGAACGAGGTTGGACCCGAGCTCCTGGTCGATGCCGGTGCGCTGGAGCTGACGGAGCGGGTGTCCGGAGGCGCCGGCGATGATGAGCTCATGCTTGTGGCGGTGGAGCGCCCTCACGAAGACCTCGATCTGGTCCATCGCCGAGTTGTCGATGTTGACGAGGTCGGTGAAGTCGAGGATGACGATCTTCGCGGAGTCGGCGGCCATCAGGCGGTGCGGATCCGTGACGTGCTCGAGCTTGCTGATCGAGCCGAAGAAGAGGGCGCCGCGGATGTGCCAGGCCTCGACCGTCTCGGGCATGTGGAAGGGCAGCGTCGCGGGCTCGACCACGGTGATGTTGTTCATGCGGAAGAGGAAGAAGCCGCACGCGCAGACAAGACCGAACTCAACGGCGACCGTGAGGTCGAAGATGACCGTGAGGAAGAACGTGAGCAGCAGCGTCACCTTGTACGACATCGACATGCGGCGCAGGCGGAGGAACTCGCGCCAGTTGCCCATGTTCCAGGCGACGAAGACGAGGATCGCGGCGAGCGCGCAGAGCGGGATGCTCGCGGCGAGCGGGGCGGCGACGAGAATCACGACGAGGAGCGTGACGGCGTGCACCATGCCGGCGACCGGCGAGAAGGCGCCCGACTTGATGTTCGTCACCGTACGGGCGATCGTGCCCGTGGCGGGGATGCCGCCGAAGAACGGAACGATGAAGTTCGCGATGCCCTGGCCCATGAGCTCCTGGTTGGGGTCATGGCGGTCATCGGTCATCGTGTCGGCCACGCGCGCGCAGAGCAGGCTCTCGATCGAGCCGAGCACGGCGAGCGTGAGCATCGCGCCGTAGAGTTGCTTGGCGCTCTGCCAGTCAAACTCCGGGAACTGGATCGAGGGCAGGCCCTGCGGGATGCCGCCGAACTTGCTGCCGATCGTCTCGACGGGGAGGTTGAAGAGCGAGACGGCGAGCGTCGAGAGCACGAGGACGACCACGGTGCCCGGCAGGTGCGCGAGCCACTTCACCCACTGCGGGCCCTTCATCGAGTAGCCCTTCGGCCAGAAGAAGACGATGAGGAAGCTCGCGAGCGCGATGCCGAAGGCCCAGGGATTGAAGGTGCCGATGTGCGCGATGATCGTCTTGATCATCTCGAAGAAGTCCGCCGGCATCTTCGCGACCGTGAGGCCGAGGAAGTCCTTCACCTGCTGCAGACCGATCATCACGGCGATGCCGTTCGTGAAGCCGATCACGATCGAGATCGGGATGAACTTGATGAAGCCGCCGAGTTTGAAGAGGCCCATGAAGAAGAGAATGATGCCCGAGCCGATCGTGGCGAGCATCAGGTTCGAGAGCCCGTACTGCGCGATGATGCCGTAGATGATCACGACGAAGGCGCCGGCCGGACCGCCGATCTGCACGCGGCAGCCGCCGAGGAGCGAGATCAGGAAGCCCGCGATGATCGCGGTGTAGAGACCCGACTCGGGCGGCACGCCGGAGGCGATGCCGAAGGCCATCGCAAGCGGGAGCGCGACCATGCCGACGGTGAGGCCCGCGGAGATGTCGCGGGTGAGCATGTGGCGGCTGTAGCCGCTCAGGGATTCCATCAGAACCGGTCGGAACTTCGCGAGCGGCAGATGATGCAGGACTTCTCCTGCCTGCTTTGAGAGTCGCATTTTGTGAGAAAACAAAGGGCGGAAGGAAAAAATTGAGGCCCATTAGTGTAAAGAAAAAGGCGCGGCCGTTTGGCCGCGCCAGTTTGCGCTAACTCAATCAGTCACCGGATAGGCGGCTCGGGATTGAGGTGTGCCGTTTTTTCCTCAGCGGACGCGCATGCCGGGCACCGCGCCCGTGTCGGGCGAGAGCACGAAGATGCCCTGGGCCTTGTCGCTCACATGCGAAGCGGAGAGGATCATGCCCTCGGAGACGCCGAAGCGCATCTTGCGCGGGGCGAGGTTGGCGATCATGATGATCAGCTTCCCTTCGAGGTCGGCGGGCTTGTAGGCGCTCTGGATGCCGGAGAAGACGTTGCGGGTGCGGCCCTCGCCCACGTCGAGCGTGAAGCGCAGGAGCTTGGTGGAGCCCTCGACCGCCTCGCACTTCAGGACCTTCGCGACGCGCATGTCGAGCTTGCTGAAGTCGTCGATCGTCACCTCGGGCGCGATCGCCTCGCCGCCGGGGAGCGCGGGCTCGGGAGCCTTCTCGGGCTCGGGGGCGCGCTCGGGGATGAGGCGGTTCAACTGCTTCTCCATGTCGACGCGCTGCATCAGGTGCTGGTAGGGCTTGATCGGGTTCGCGCTCGAGAGCGGGACGCCGGCGCTCGCCCAGGTGAGCGGAGCGATCGAGAGGAAGTTCTCGACGCGCTCGGCCGTGGCGGGAAGCACGGGCTTCAAGCAGAGCGTGAGCAGGCGGAAGCACTCGAGGGCGACCGACGAGACGTACTGCAGTTCGTTCATCTTCTCGGGGTTCTTCGCGAGCTCCCAGGGCTTCTGCTCGTCGACGTACTCGTTGACGAGGTCGGCGAGCTCCATCACGAGGCGGGTCGCGCGGGCGAACTCACGGGCCTCGTAGTAGGCGGAGACCTCGGGCACGCGGCTGCGGATCTTCTCGACCAGGGCGTCCTTCATGGCGGCGTCGTTGACGCGCCCCTCGAAGCGCTTGACGATGAAGCCGGCGGCGCGCGAGGCGATGTTGACGTACTTGCCGATCAGGTCGGAGTTGACGCGCTGCGCGAAGTCGGTCTTCGTGAAGTCGACGTCCTCGACGCGGGAGTTCATCTTCGCGGCGAGGTAGTAGCGCAGCCACTCGGCGTTCATGCCGAGCTCGAGGTACTCGAGCGGCGAGATGCCCGTGCCGCGGCTCTTGCTCATCTTCTCGCCGTTCACGGTCATGAAGCCGTGGGCGTTGACGTGGTCCGGCGTGCGGAAGGGCTGGCCGGAGAACTTCAGCATGGCCGGCCAGAAGAGCGTGTGGAAGTAGATGATGTCCTTGCCGATGAAGTGGATCTGCTCGGTCTCGGGGTCGGAGAGGAACGCTTCGAAGTCGAAGCCCTTCTTCTCGCTCCAGGCCTTGAGCGCGGCGAGGTAGCCCACCGGGGCGTCAAGCCACACGTAGAAGTACTTGCCCGGATGGTCCGGGATCTCGATGCCGAAGTAGGGCGCGTCACGCGAGATGTCCCAGTCGGAGAGGTGGCCGTCGGCGCCGAGCCACTCGCTGTCCTTGGCGAGCACCTCCTCCTGCACGGAGGGCGTGCCGTCCTTGCCCTTGCCCGTGGTCCAGGAGCGGAGGAACTCCACGCACTGCGGGTCGGAGAGCTTGAAGAAGTAATGCGTCGAGCTGCGGATCTCCGGCGTCGAGCCCGAGAGGGTCGAGTAGGGGTTGATCACCTCGGTCGGGGCGTAGACGGCCGAGCACTTCTCGCAGTTGTCGCCGTACTGGTCCGGGGCGCCGCAGCGCGGGCAGGTGCCCTTGATGAAGCGGTCGGCGAGGAACATGCCCTTGACGGTGTCGTAGAACTGCTCGACGTCCTTCGTGTAGATGAGGCCGCGGGCCTTGAGGCGGCGGTAGACCTCCTGCGAGAGGGCGTGGTTCTCGGGCGAGTCGGTGCTGCCCCAGTAGTCGTGGCTGATGTGGAAGCCGTCGAGGTACTGGCGGCGGCCGGCGGCGATCTCGGCGACGAAGGCCTGCGGGGTGAGGCCGCGCTTCTGGGCGGCGATCATGATCGGAGCGCCGTGCACGTCGTCCGCGCCGACGAAGTGCACGATGTTGCCGCACATGCGTTCATGACGAACCCAGATGTCGGCCTGGATGTATTCCATGATGTGACCCATGTGGAAGGCGCCGTTGGCATAGGGAAGCGCCGTGGTCACGAAAAGTTTGCGCTGAGTCATGTTGTGTTTTTTAGGGTGCGTGAAGAGCCCGGGGCCGGGGACAAGCCTGATGGAAGCCGTCCTGAAGGAGCCGGCGGACCGGGGAATTTTTAGAAACGTAAAACTTTAGCATTTTGCACTGCTCCGCGAGGCCCCGCAGGGCCCCCCGTGCAGGCCCCGGACGGCTAGAACTTTCGGCGTAAGGTTTTCGCCGTGCTCGCACCTATAGAATGCACGTCAAATTCAGAAGGGACTGACCGCGCGCGGCCGTGTCCCGTCCGTCTCAGTTCAAGTTTTAGGATTCCCCAAGATGACCATCTCCACCGCTCAGGTTGAGGAGCGCCTCAGGCAGCTCGTCGATCCCGTCGTGGGCGAGGACTACGTCTCCGCCCGCATGCTGAAGGGCATTGAAACCGATGACGCCGGCGGCGTCACGGTGCACATCGAGCTCGGCTATCCGGCCCGCTTCCACATCGAGTCCGTGAAGGCCGCCGTCGAGGCCGCCGTGAAGGAGCTCGGCGCCGAGCGCGTCACGGCCGACGTGAAGCAGAACATCATCGCCCACAAGGTGCAGGGCACCCAGCGCGTGATGCCGGGCGTGAAGAACATCATCGCCGTCTCGTCGGGCAAGGGCGGCGTGGGCAAGTCCACGGTCTCCGCGAACCTCGCCCTCGCGCTCGCGCACGAAGGCGCCCGCGTGGGCGTGCTTGACGCCGACGTCTACGGCCCCTCGCAGCCGACGATGCTCGGCTGCCACGGCCAGCCGATGACCGTCGACGGCAAGACCATGGAGCCGCTCGAGGCCCACGGCCTGCAGATCAACTCCGTGGGCTTCATGGTTGACGAGGACGAGCCGATGATCTGGCGCGGCCCGATGGCCTCCGGCGCTCTGCAGCAGCTCCTCACGCTCACGAACTGGCACGACCTCGACTACCTCGTGGTCGACATGCCCCCGGGAACGGGCGACATCCAGCTCACGATCTCGCAGAGCTCGCCCTTGACGGGCGCCGTCGTCGTGACGACCCCGCAGGACATCGCACTCATCGACGCGAAGAAGGGCCTCAAGATGTTCGAGAAGGTCAACGTGCCGCTCCTCGGCATCGTCGAGAACATGTCCGTCTTCATCTGCCCGTGCTGCGGCCAGGTCGAGCACATCTTCGGCGAGGGCGGAGCTAAGCGCATGAGCGAGCAGTACGGCGTGCCGTTCCTCGGGGAGCTCCCCCTCTCGGCCTCGATCCGCGAGGCCGCCGACAGCGGCAACCCGACCGTCGCGGCCGATCCGGACGGCACGGCCGGAAAGATGTACCGCGACATCGCGATGAAGATCGCGGGCGCCGTCGCGCGTCTCGGCAAGGACTACTCGGCCCGCATGCCGACGATCTCGGTGAAGAACGACTGAGTTTCGTCCGGACCGCAGTGAAAGGAGCGCTCCTGCGGGGGCGCTCCAGAAAAGCAATCCGCCCCGAAGGTTTCCCCCGGGGCGGATTTCTTTTGGGCGTTTCAGCGGCAGACCGCGCCTCAGAGCGGGCTGAAGCCCGATCCGGGGCGGACGAACGGAAGATTCACCTGCCGGACTTCGTGGTCGGGACAGAGGACTCGCGGGACGCGGACGTGCAGGTAGCACGGGAACTGGAAGAAGCTCGCGTGCCGCCAGACGAGATCCCGGGTGTCATGCACGGGGCAGGCCTTCCCGCAGCCGTCTGCGGGGCAGGGGAACTCGGCCCCCTTCCGGAAGTCAATGTGGATGTGGAGCTCGCGCGCGGCCGAGGTGCCGGCCGTCCCGGGAAAGTCGACTTTGGTGATGAACCAGGGGGCCGAGAGCTGGAGCGCCGCAGCAAAGAGGTCTTCGTTCTTCATGTTCGGGTCGGGATAGGGGGGCTCAATAAAAATCCGCCTCAGGGTCTGCCCCGGGGTGGATTTTCAACTGTCAGAGGACGTCAGACCGGTCAGTCGTCGAAGGTCGGCGTCTCGACGCCGAGCACCTTGTGAAGCTTCGGCGACGTGGTCGTGTACTGCAGGAAGACGCGCTTCTCGGGGAAGACGTAGTCGCAGGCCGCGAAGGCGGCGAGGGCGCACTCGTGGAAGCCCGAGAGGATGAGCTTCTTCTTGCCGGGGTAGGTGTTGATGTCGCCCACGGCGAAGATGCCCGGGATGTTGGTCTCGAAGCGGGCGGTGTCGACGACGATCTGCTTGCGCTCAATGTTGAGGCCCCAGTTCTCGATCGAGCCGAGCTTGGGCTGCAGGCCGAAGAAGACGAGCAGGTGGTCGAGCGGGATGCGGCGGGTGACGCCGTCGGCGCCGGAGACGGCGACCTCGGTCAACTTCCCGTCCTCCTCGGTGAAGCCCGTGACCTGACCCACCTCGAACTGCATCTGCCAGTCCTCGCAGAGCTCCTTCATGCGGTTCACGCTGGCGGCGGCGGCGCGGAAGCCGTCGCGGCGGTGGACGAGCACGACGCTCTCGGCCTTGCCGACGAGGTTCAGCGTCCAGTCGAGCGCGGAGTCACCGCCGCCGAGGATGACGACGTTCTTGCCCTCGAACTTCGACGGATCCTTGCAGCTGTAGTGGAGCTGCGTGCCCTCGAACTTCTCGATGCCCTTCACGCGCAGCGGACGCGGCTGGAAGGAGCCGACGCCGGCGGCGATGATCACGGCCTTGCAGTGGAACTTCGTGTCGAGCGAGGTCTTGACGTGGAACGTGCCGTCCTCGAGCTTCTTCACGTCGGTGACTTCCTGCCCGAGGTGGAAGACGGGCTGGAAGTGGTGGTTCTGCTTGAGGAGGTTCTCGGTGAGCTCGTAGGAGGAGCAGACCGGGACGGCCGGGATGTCATAGATCGGCTTCGTGGGATAGAGCTCCATGCACTGGCCGCCGACGTTGCGGAGCGAGTCGACGACGTGGCACTTCATCTCGAGGAGCCCGAGCTCGAAAACCTGGAAAAGCCCGACGGGGCCGGCGCCGACGACAACGACGTCGGTCTCGATCATTTCGCCGCCCGGCTGGGCAACGGTAAGGTAGTCTTCAATGGCCATTTTTCTGCGGATGGTGGTCAGACAGGCAGGCGGATCCCCGCTGATGGGGGACCGGCACCGGCGTCATGAGAAAAGCGGAAAGCGCCCTCGTAAGGGGACAGGGATCCCCCGGCGCGAAAATGCGGCTATTTTCGCACAGTCGCCCGGGGAAAAACGTGCCCCGGAAGGGAGAGTTGGGGATTCAGACGGACTAACGCATCCGGGGAGAATCTCACCGGCGCTTCTTCTCGTCGTCGAAGTCCCGGCGCAGCTCGCGCAGGCGCGCGTCGATCTCGCTCATCACGTAGTAGTCGCCGTCGTTCGCTTTCTGCGCGAGCCCGTACTGGTAGACCGCGGCCTCGGTGCCGCCCTGGAGCGCGTACATCTCACCGGTGTGCATGTACTGCAAACTTCTGCGGCCGAGCGCCTCATAGGAGCGCGCGAGGATCGCGTGGTAGTCGCTCGAGTTCTCCGAGAGCGCCTGGCCGCTTCTCAGGAAGGCGATCAGGTCCTCGTGACGGCCGAGCGCGTAGAGGAGGTCGACGTAGTTCATCGCCATCATCGCCGAGAGCGGATAGCGGGTGACGGCCTTGCGGGCATCCTCGAGCGCGGCGAGCTTCTCCTTCATCGAGTCCGCGGCGTCGAAGCGCGTGCGGGTGAGGTTGCGCTCGAGGATCGCGGACTTCATGCCGCAGCGCATGGCGTTCCGGGCGGCCGCGTACGCCTGCTTCGGGTTCTTGAGCTCCTGCTCAACGACCGAGATGCCGTAGTTGATCGCGCAGGCCTTCTTGCCGGAGGCGGCGGCGAGCTCGCGCTGGAACTGCTTTTTGAGCTTCGTCCAGCCGTCCCAGTCATCGAGCTGCAGCACGCGGGCGCGCATCTGGACGAGCGGGAAGTCGTCCGAGTCGACGTGCATGCGCGTGTGCAGCTGCCGCGAGCGGTTTTCCATGTCGGCCATTCGCTCCTCGGTGAGCGGGTGGGTGGAGAGGTACGCCGGGGCGGCCGAGCGGTAGTAGCGGTTGTTCGACTGGAGCCGCGCGAAGAAGTCCTCCATGCCGCGCGGATCGAAGCCGGCGTTGTAGAGGGTGCTGATGCCCATGCGGTCCGCCTCGCGCTCGGCGTTCTGCGAATAGTTGAGCTGCGACTGGATCATCGCGGCCTGGCTGCCGAGCACAATGCCCGCGGCGGCGTTGCCGCCCGAGCTTCCGCCCGCGCGGGCGGCGAGGATGGCGAGCAGGATCGAGCCGAGCGTGATCGCGAGGTTGCCGCTCTGCCCCTCGATCATGCGGGCGATGTGGCGCTGCGCGACGTGGCTCACCTCGTGGGCCATGACGCCCGCGAGCTCGCTCTCGCTCTGCGCGGAGATGATCGTGCCCGTGTGGACGGCGATGAAGCCGCCGGGAAGCGCGAAGGCGTTGAGCGAGTCGTCGCGGATCGGGAAGAAAAAGAAGTTGTAGGTGCTCGTGCGGGCGTGCGAGACGAGCTGGTAGCCGAGGTGCCCGAGGTACTCCATGAGCTCGGGATCCGCAAGGTAGCTCGCGTCCGAGCGCACGCGCTGCATGAGCTGCACGCCGAGCCGGTACTCGTCCTGCGGCGAGAGCCCCGCGTCGGCCGTCGAGCCGAGCGAGGGGAGGTTCAGGTCAAGCGCGGACGCGGCCGTCGCCGAGAGCGGCGTGACGGCCGTCATCAGGGCTGCCCCGACGGCGACGACGGACTTGAGGAACTTGAGCTTCATGCGGTGAGCGGAAGGAGGACGGGATCGCGGCCCGGGGCCGGATGCGGTAATCTCGCGGCACAGTTTCTTCCCCTGAGGGGAGGCCGCGGCGAGGTTTCGCGGCAGTCATTATGGCCCGTGCCCGGTCTCCGGCGCACTAACAGAACGTTTTGAAAGGTGACAAAAAATGGGTGAGCTCACGCATTTCGACGCAAAGGGTGACGCGCACATGGTCGACGTCGGCGCCAAGGCGAGCACGAAGCGCATCGCCCGCGCGAGGGGCGAGATTCACATGGCGCCGGCCACCTTCGCGCTCGTGAAAGCCGGCAGCGCCAGGAAGGGCGACGTGATAGGCGTGGCGCGCATCGCCGCGATCATGGCCGCGAAGCGCACCTCGGACCTCGTGCCGCTCTGCCACCCGATCGCGCTCACGCGCGTGGCGGTGGACTTCGAGCTCGACGAGGCCGCGAGCCGCGTGATCTGCGTCGCCCAGTGTGAGTGCAACGGGCAGACGGGCGTGGAGATGGAGGCCCTCACCTCGGTGCAGGTGGGGCTGCTCACGGTCTATGACATGCTCAAGGCCGTTGACCGCGGCATGGTGATGACCGCGATCGGGCTCCTTGAGAAGGACGGCGGAAAGTCCGGCCACTGGCTGCGCGAGGGCGGGATCTGACGATCACGCCCCCGGGCGGGAATTTCAGTCTGATCAGCCGCCGAGGATGCGGTCCGGGAGGATGCCCATGACGGAGGCCTCGTAGACCGCCTCGCCGCGCGAGTGCACCTGAAGCTTGCGGTAGATCTTCTTGATGTGGGCCGTCACCGTGTGCGGCGAGATCTGGAGGACCTGGCCGATGTCGGCGAACGAGATGCCCTTGGCGAGCAGACCGAGAATCTCCGTCTCACGCTGCGAGAGCGGCATGGGGTCGGAGGTGTCACGCTTCTTCGGCACAAGGAGCTGGGGCGCGAAGGAGCGCGAGTGGATCGCGCGCAGCACGCTTCTCGCGACCGTCGGGGAGACCGGGGAGCCGCCGCCGCGCAGCAGCCTCACACTCGTCTTGAGGTCTTCCTGGCTGTCCGAGAGGATGTAGCCCGTCGCGCCGGCGAGGATCGCGCGGATCACGCAGCTGTCCTGCGAGTTGTTCGTGAAGACGAGGATGTCGATGCCTTCGTTCTGACGCTTGATCTGCGTGAGAACGGGGGTCATGTCGACCTCCCTGATCATCACGTCGCTGATGAGCACGTCAACGTTCGTGGCGCAGCAGAGCGCCTCTTCAAGTCGGTCGGCTTCCGAGACGGTTCCGACAACTTTCATGTCCGGCGCGTCGGAAAGCTTCTCGGCGATCCGTTCGCATTCATCGGCGGATTCCGCGGCGATGAAAATCCGCAGAGGTTCGCGGATCGGTATGTTGTTGGTGTTTTCGTCCATCGTCATGCGTTTCTTCAGACTGCAACTGGAGGGAGACCGGCGCAGAGCAGAACAAGCTGCGCGCTCGGCAGTGAAGTTCGAGATCGGGAAAAACCCGAATAGCTGATGTTATCACGAGGCTCCGCGGCAGGGCTCTCCCGAAGTGCCCTTAAACGACAGGCACGGACGGACGGGCGGGGGCGGGAAGCTTCGCGCGTGTTTCTTCCGGGCGGGGATGCGGGTGAAGCGCGCTTCAGTCAACAAGAAACCCGGGACTTTCGGGGGGCGGATGCCTCTTGAAAGTTCCCGGGTCTTCGTCATATGGCGGCTTTAGGCCTGGCGGATCACCAGGAGCGGCACGTCGCCGGAGGCGGCGATGCGGGTCGCGGTCGAGCCCATGATGGCGCTCTTGAAGCGGCCGTAGCCGTGCGAGCCCATGACGACCATGTCGAGCTTGCGCTTCTTGGCGAAGGCGGAGATCTCATCGCCGGGGTTGCCGACGAGACAGACTTCCTTCACCTTGATGGCGGCCTTCGAGAAGAACGGACGGAGCGGCTCGACGGCCTCGTTGAACTCCTCGCGCTGCAGGTCAAGCACTTCCTCCTCGGAGAGGGCGGGAAGGGCCATGCCGGCCATGTCGGGCATCACGGCGCCGGCGTAGTCGCTGACGACGTTGATGAGATAGAACGTGGCGCCGGCGCCGAAGAGCGAGACGTGCTTGATGGCGTAGCGCACGGCGGCGCGGCCGTACTTCGAGCCGTCAACCGCGATGCCGACGCGGAGCGCATCAGACTCGGTCGGAGCCTTGCCGCGGATGACGAGCATCGGGCACTTCGACTGGGCGAGCACGCCGTTCGAGACGGAGCCGAAGAAGAGGCCCTTGATGGCGCTCTGTCCGCGGGAGCCCATGACGACGAGGTCGGCGTTGGTCTTCTCGGCGGCCTTGCTGATCGACGGGGCGGCCTCGCCCACGACGAAGGACTCGCTCGCCGTGAAGCCTACCTTCTGGAGGATCTTGCGGGCGGGCTCGAAGACCTTCTCGGCCTCGTCCTCGTAGTAGCGCTGGATGGCGTCCTGGCCGACGAGGCGGCAGGCGCGGGCGGGAAGCGGAAGCTGAATGTTGAGCAGTTCGATCTCGGGGTTGCTGCCGAGCAGCGTCTGGCGAGAAGCGATGAACGAAACGGCGTTGAGCGAGTTGGTGCTGCCGTCAACCGGAACGAGTATGCGCATATGGCCTCCTGGCGGAAATCTGCGGAAGGCGGTCGTCGGCATGCGAAGGGATATCCACGGGCGGGAAACCTTCGGCGACGATGCGAAACCTTCCTGAATTGGATAAGTGAACGTTACCACGTCGGCGGCCCGGCGGGGCGTTTTTTTGAGGGAATTCTTCTTCAATTTGCGCTTTGTCATTCCGACGCCCGAAAGCTTACGTAATCGAAACCGGTCTGAATGCAAAATGCAGACGCTTGAATTCGAAGGAATTCGGATCGCAGATTGTCCGCAGTGACGAAGGGGCGGGTATCAGAGGGTTACAAATCTCAATCAGGCGGACCTCATCGTGATGTGTCGCGAAGAGAAGATTTGTCTCCGAGGGACCCGCGAATCCGGGGAGTGCTTTTCGCCGGGGGCCTGACCGTCCTCCGGGACCGGTTCTGATTCCGTGATGCTGAAGCCGCGGTTTGTAAACAAATGTGACGAACCTGGGCGGGAGTTCCAACAAGGGTCTCGCGGAGACGGCGGAATCCGTCTTAGGGTTCGGTGACTCCGCAGCGACGCCCTGTCCAACAGGTGAGGGTGCGCAGGGCCGACGCCGCTCTCGCTCAAAACCGGCGGAGGCCGTACCATCTGATCGTTCCGCGGATTCCCCGGCCCGGGGGCGGGTCGCTCGCAGTCGCTCAGGCCGGGCCAAGCAGGCCCCCTGAGGCCCTAAAATAACAGGATGGCCTTCTGATAGAGGACATCCCGCCCTTCAGTCGTGCCTCGAACAAAGAATCTGCAGAACAAAAGGAAACATCATGTACAAGCGCATTCTTGTGCCGACGGACGGATCGGAGCGCTCAGTGAAGGCTGTTGAGGGTGCCGCGCGCTTCGCCAAGCCTCTCGGTGCCACGCTCGTTCTCATGACCGTGGTCGAGCCCTACTCCTACACGAACCTCGCCGAGTACCGTCCTGAGTCGATCGAGCAGTACGACGAGCGCGTGACCGCCGAGGCCGAGGACCGCCTCATCGAGGCCCGCCGCATCGCCGACGCCGTCGGCGTCGAGAACAAGACGGTGATGGTGAAGAGCTTCTCGCCCTCCGAGGCGATCATCGAGCAGGCCGAGAAGAACGGCTGCGACATCATCTTCATGGCGAGCCACGGCCGCAAGGGCATCGCCGCGGTGCTCCTCGGCTCCGAGACCCAGAAGGTGCTCACGCACTCGCGCTTCCCCGTGATGGTTTATCGCTAAGATTCGCGCCTCCCAGGCGGCTCCGCCCGTTCTGCTCGCACGGGACGGCGGGGCCGGAGAGCAATCAGAATTTCCTTTTCAGAGAGAACAAATGGCTGAAGACACTCAGACCGGCATGGACGAGCTTGACGCTCAGATGGACCCGACGAGCCTCTACCGCGAGGACATCATCTCCGACCGCCGCGTCGGCACCCTGCGCATGCTCACCCCGATCACGACGGAAGGCACGCGTGACGAGTCCCGCGACATCATCTTCCTCGGCGAGGCGCAGATCATGACCCAGGTCGGCCCGATCCCCATCAACTTCGAGATCCCCGCGAAGACGCTCGCCGAGGCCGTGGCCGGCTACGGCGCCGCCGCCAAGCAGGGCCTGCACGACACGGTCGAGCGCCTGCGCGAAATGCGCCGCCAACAGGCGAGCCAGATCGTCACGCCGGGCATGCCCGGCTTCCAGGCTCCGCCCGCCGCGGGCGGCAGCGGCATCGTGATGCCCTGATCCGGAAATCCAAAACCCGGCGGGAAGCCAGGGGGTTTCCCGCTCCAGACACCCGACGGCGCTTTCACTCCCCTCAGCAAAGCGCCGTTCGTGTCTGAGGAACTGGTGATTTTTTTATGCAGCCCGAAAGCAGAAGCAACGATTCCTTCACCCGGGAGGAATTCGAGAAGGCCCCGAAGCGCCTTCTGCGGGACGGACGAAGTGCAAATGCAGTGGTCTGGCGGGTCGAGCTCGCCGGCCGCGAATGGACCGTCAAGGACTTCTCCGGCAGGAACTGGATCGTCCGGAACCTTTTCGCTCCCTATCTGATCGGCCGCGAGCTCGGTGCCTTCAGGCGGCTCGCCGGCATCGACGGCATCGCCGAGCATGCCTTCAGGATTGACCGCCACGCGATCGCGATCGAGTTCCAGGAGGGCCAGGCCACCGACAAGGCCGATCCCGCCCGGATCACGAACGAGTATCTCGAGCAGCTCGAGAACCTCATGAACGAGATGCACGCCAGGGGCGTGGTGCATCTTGACGTGCGCGGCGAGGGCAACGTCCTCATCCGCCCGGACGGCAGACCGGCGATCATCGACTTCCAGGCCGCGGTCTTCACCGAGGGGCTGCCGAAGTTTCTCCGCTCGACCCTCGAGGAGATCGACCTCTCGGGCGCATGGAAGAAGTGGGTCAAGTATCGCCCCGACGATCTCGGAGAGGAGCGCCGGGCCCGGCTTGACCGCATCAACCACATCCGGAAGTTCTGGGTGCTGCACGGCTACTTCGGTCTGAAGAAGAAAGGCTGATACGCCAAAAATCAGCCAGTTAGGGTGGAGAGCGGGCCCGCTGATCAGGTATGATCACGGGCCCGAAATCCTGTGCGCGCCGTTCCCCGACGGACGGGGCGCACTGCACTGCAAGAGAATCTCTCGACACCTATGGCACAGTACGTTTTCACGATGAACCGCGTGGGGAAGATCGTTCCCCCGAAGCGTCAGATCCTCAAGGACATCTCGCTCTCCTTCTTCCCGGGCGCCAAGATCGGCGTTCTCGGCCTGAACGGCGCGGGCAAGTCCACGCTCCTCAAGATCATGGCGGGCGTTGACAAGGATCACGAGGGCGAGGCGATCCCGATGCCCGGGATCAAGATGGGCTACCTGCCGCAGGAGCCGAAGCTCGACCCTGAGAAGACCGTCCGTGAAACCGTCGAGGAAGGCATGGGCGAGGTGATGCAGGCCCAGGCGAAGCTGGACGCCGTCTACGCCGCCTACGCCGAGCCCGACGCGGACTTCGACGCGCTCGCCGCCGAGCAGGCCCGTCTCGAGGCGATCATCGCCGCCGCAGGCACCGACGCCTCGACGCAGATGGAGATCGCCGCCGACGCGCTGCGCCTGCCGCCCTGGGACGCGAAGATCGGCGTGCTCTCGGGCGGCGAGAAGCGCCGCGTGGCGCTCTGCCGCCTCCTCCTCTCGCGCCCGGACATGCTGCTCCTCGACGAGCCGACGAACCACCTCGACGCCGAGAGCGTCGACTGGCTCGAGCAGTTCCTGCACCGCTTCCCCGGCACGGTCGTCGCCGTCACCCATGACCGCTACTTCCTCGACAACGCCGCCGAGTGGATCCTTGAGCTCGACCGCGGCGAGGGCATTCCCTGGAAGGGCAACTACTCCTCCTGGCTCGACCAGAAGGAAAAGCGCCTCGAGCTCGAGAAGCGCCAGGCCGACGCCCGCGCCAAGGCCATCCGCCACGAGCTCGAGTGGGTCCGCCAGAACCCGAAGGGCCGTCAGGCCAAGAGCAAGGCCCGTCTCACGCGCTTCGAGGAGCTCTCCTCCTACGAGTACCAGCAGCGCAATGAAACCAACGAGATCTTCATCCCCGTCGCCGACCGCCTCGGCAACAATGTGATCGAGTTCAGCCACGTCTCGAAGGGCTTCGGCGACAGGCTCCTCATCGACGACCTCTCCTTCGTGATCCCGCCCGGCGCCATCGTCGGCGTGATCGGTCCGAACGGCGCCGGCAAGTCGACGCTCTTCAAGATGATCGAGGGCCGCGAGCAGCCCGACTCGGGCGAGATCAAGATCGGTTCGACGGTGAAGCTCGCCGCCGTGGATCAGATGCGCGACTCGCTGCCGAACGACAAGACGGTCTTCGAGGCCGTCAGCGACGGTCAGGACATCCTGCAGGTGGGCAAGTTCTCGATGCAGAGCCGCGCCTACATCGGCCGCTTCAACTTCAAGGGCGGCGACCAGCAGAAGCTCGTCGGCAACCTCTCGGGCGGCGAGCGCGGGCGCCTGCATCTCGCGAAGACGCTTCTCGCGGGCGGCAACGTGCTGCTCCTTGACGAGCCCTCGAACGACCTTGACGTCGAGACGCTGCGCGCGCTCGAGGAGGCGCTCCTCGAGTTCGCCGGCTGCGCGCTCGTCACGAGCCACGACCGCTGGTTCCTCGACCGCATCGCGACCCACATCCTCGCCTTCGAGGGTGACTCCAAGGTCGTCTTCTTCAACGGCAACTACAACGAGTACGAAGAGGACAAGCGCCGCCGTCTCGGCGCCGAGGCCGCCGCGCCGAAGCGCCTGCGCTTCAAGCCGCTCAAGCACTGACCGGTGCTCTCGCCCGGGCCCTCGGGCCCGGGGTGCGCTCGATAAGCAAAAAGCCTTCCGACGGAGAGGTCTCCGCGGAAGGCTTTTTTTCACCGGCGGAGC
>NZ_JAUNSF010000105.1 GCF_030539355.1 Sutterella sp. | reverse complement strand
ACCGCCCGGATTCTCCTGCCCGGGGAATTTCTGACAGATTCATCAGGTGCAGTAAATGTACTGCACCAAATTGAATCATACCCCCCCCCCGCCTTTCTGTCAATCACAGAACCCCTGTTTATTACAAAATGTAACCGACGAAATTCCTTGTATAACAGGATGGTTGAGAACTTTGAACGACGTTGCAATGTAGAGACACTTTTATCAGTGTATGTTATTGTCAAGACGACGCAGGAGGGTTACATATAAATCAAATTGGATAAATTACCTGTCGTTCAATGACGAATGTTTACAGCACCAGAAATTCCGGAAATGAACGACAATGATTTTCTCTGCCAATCAATTTTTTTCCATGAAACTGAAGGAACTGGCCTCAAATCATCCGACTTCCGACATGACTCCCCTGAGCAACTGTCCGACCCCTGCTCACCCACGTCCAGTTCGCCCTCCCCGAGAGAGGGTTTTTCGCAAGCCTCAGGTCTCACGGCCGCGACATCTGCTTTGTCATTTCCGTTCGCAACAGTCAGGAAGATCCAATTTGACACACGTCAGAAAACAGCTCACCGCTCCTGCAAGTTGCAACAAAACTTCTCATGAACCCGCCGTTGCCGGGCACGGCGTTCCCAGTGCAGAAACCATGCCCCTGACTGCCACCCAAAGCGGACACTTCCGCTGACCCGCCCCTGCTGCCGGCCCAGGTGACTCATAAACAAGGATCATTCCCGCAACTCCGACTTTTTGGATTACCTAAAAATTGCACATTTCCCTTCCGGTCTGAGATCTGCGTTCAATTTCGACGCACGATGGTCTATGCTCACTGAAAAGACCTCCCCATCAGGTCTCTCTTCTCTCCGAGGCTCCCCACCATGACCGGCAGCATCAACTACACCCTCGCCAATCCCGGCTTCCCCTTCGCCTGCGCAGTGATCGGTCTGGCGGTCCTCATCGGCGTCGGAAGCCTGATCCGCAGAGCGGTCGAGAGCAACCGCGACAGCGCCCGCAGGCTTGAGGAGAACACCTACTACTTCCCGGAGGAGCACGACTACACGGGAACACTCTCCCCGAGCGCTCCCCGGTCGGCCGCGGCCTCCTCGTCCGCCGGCTCATCTGCGGTGAACCGCACGCTCTCCGATGCGGCTCCCGGAGGCAGAGAGCGATCCGGCCTCGCCGTCCCTGCGGCCGTGGCCGTCACCGGCGCGGTCCTCGCCGGGGCCCTTCATGCCTCCGAGAGCTCTGGCAGCGCCGCAGGAAGCATCGGCTCCGGAAGCGCCCTGGACCCGGTCACCGGCGATTCGATGAACCCGTATGACCCGACATCAGTGATGTACCACTCAGGCCTCCGTGACTCGATGGATCCGAACGATCCCATGAGCATGATGTATGACGGCTCAACGGGGATCTCGTCCGGTTCATCGCTCGGCGACCCGCTGAACACCGGCATCGGCGATTCCATGAATCCGGCCGATCCCGCCAGCATGACGTACGACTCCATGAGCGTCGATGACCCGATGAGCATTCGCTATGAGCCGGACCCGATCGCCTGGTCGGATCCGGAGAGCATGCGCTACGACCCCTTCGACTCGATGTCCTCCACGTCGATCGGCTCCACGGACACCTTCGGCACCGATTCCTTCGGCACGGACTCCTTCTCCTCGGGCTTCGACTCCTTCGGATCGGACTCCTTCGGCTCCGGCATCGGCGACTTCTGACCGTCCAACCGCTGAGGAGCGGCCAAAATGAATCCCCGGCACCCTGGGGATGTCGGGGATCATTCTTCACAGGCGGCCGCCCGTTCATGCGGCCGTTTCTGCATTCACACTTCAGTGATCAGTGAAGCTCAACGCCGAGGAAGTCGAGCGCCGTCTGCACGTGAAGCGCCGCGCCCTTGATGAGCACGCTCTCGTCGACGGTATAGCGGCCGTGGTGCTGCGGGTAAGTCGCCTTGCACTCCGGGTTGTTGATGCCGAGGAGCACCATCGCGCCCGGGATCTTCTCCTGGTAGTACGCGAAGTCCTCGCCGCCCATCGTGGGCTCACAGTCGACCACACCGTCGTCGCCGAAGATCTTCCTGCCGGCGCCGGCGGCGACGTCGATCATCTTGGAATCGTTGATCGTGATAGGCACGAGGTAGTTGTACTCGACCTCGGCCGTGCCGCGGAAGGCAGCGGCAGTGTTGCTCGCGATGCGGCCGAGCACCTCGTGGTACCCATTGCGGATCTTCGGGCTGAAGGTGCGGGTCGTGCCCTCAAGCACGGCTTCGCCCGCGATGACGTTGAAGCGCGTGCCGGCGACGATCTTGCCCACCGTCACGACGGCGGTGTCGATCGGGGCGTACTCGCGCGAGACCATCGTCTGCAGGTTCATCACGATCGAACTCGCCATCACGGCGGCGTCGACCGTCTGGTGCGGGGCGGAGCCGTGGCCGGAGAAGCCGTGGACGCGGATCGTGAACTGGTCGGCGCTCGCCATCGTGGCGCCCTTGTGCATGCCGACCTGGCCGGCCTTCACATCGGCCCAGACGTGCATGCCGAAGCAGGCGTCAACGCCCTCGAGCGCGCCGTCCTTCACCATGGCGTCGGCGCCGCGGCCGATCTCCTCGGCGGGCTGGAAGCAGAGAACGACGGTGCCCTTGAGCTGATCCTTGATTTCGGAGAGCATCTTCGCAGCGGTGAGCAGCATCGAGATGTGGCAGTCGTGGCCACAGGCGTGCATCACGCCGGGGTTGCAGCTCGCGAAGGGAAGACCCGTCTCCTCGGTCACCGAGAGCGCGTCGATGTCGCCGCGCAGCATGATCGTGCGGCCGGGCTCCTTTCCCTCGATGCGGGCGAGCGTGCCGGTCGGCATGCCGCAGACGCGCCAGGGAATGCCCATCTGATCGAGCTCCGCGCGGATGCGCTCGGCGGTCTTCACCTCCTTCGTGCTCTCCTCGGGGTGCTGGTGGAAATAACGGCGCATTTCAATCTGGTAGTCGCCGTACTTCGCCATGAGATCCTGCAAAGTCATTTGGAATGTCCTTTCTTCTTAAATGACGAAAGGCGCAGCCTCCGGACCCGCTTCGGGTCGGAAGGATGCGCCGCGCCTTTCGTCTGCGTGGTGTTGTGAAAGGTTACGCCTTTCCGTCAGGTCCGGATCAGAGGAGCTTGACGAAGATGCCGGCGAGCACAACCGACGTGATCGTGACGGTGACGAAGCCGCCCACGATCATCGACGGGAAGAGACGGCTCATCAGGAAGTCGAACTCAGCCTTGTTCTCGCTCTCCTCGTGGCAGATGCGCTCGGTCATGATGGCGTCGAACGGGAAGCCGTAGAGGGCGGTGAGGCAGTTCGCGAAGCCGAGGTAGGGCGAGACCTTGAGGATCCTGCCGACGATGCAGCCGAGGATCGCCATGCCGACGAGACCGATCACGATCATGATGAGCATCGGGCCGATGAGGCCGAAGAGGAGCTCAGGCGTGCAGTCGGAGAGGCCCGAGTACACGAACATGATCAGCGTGAGGAAGAGGAAGTCCTTGGAGCCGGTCTTCGAGAGGATGTCGCTCTCGAGGAAGCCGAGGCGGCAGAACACAACGCCGAAGATCAGGGCCCAGATCGCGCCGGACACACCGGTGAGGACGCCGATCACGAAGGCGAACCAGGCGACGAGGCAGAGCTTCAGGAGCACGAAGAACGGGGTGTTCCAGGAAGCGGGCGTGGCGAGCGGGCCCGCCTTGGCGTTCTCAGGGAGAGCCATCGCCTCGGCCATGATGCGGGCGGCGTCAGCGCCCTCAGCGCTTTCCTGGCCGGCGCGGAACTGCTTGAGGAGCCTCTTCGACTCGCGCTTCAGGCAGATCGCGGTGAGCGGATAGCCGGCGAAGCCCTGGATGCAGTACATGGAGATCGCGAAGATCGCGGCTTCCTTGAGGCCGGCGTCAGCGGCGGCCTTCTGCATCATCGTCGCGGCGACGATGCCGCCCGTGAGCGGCGGCAGACCCGAGATCACGAAGCTCTTGTCCATGAAGAACGGGCAGAGGACCCAGCAGAGGCCGACCATGCCGGTGAGACCGGCAAGGCAGATCAGAATCGTCTTCCACTGGTCCATCAGGCGCTTCAGGCTGAAGAGCGTGCCCATGTGGGCGATCAGCAGGAAAATCGCGGTGGTCGAGCCGATGCCGAGAATCTTCGCGTCGGCGACGAGCGTCGGCGGGAAGATCGTCCAGTAGCCGAGCAGAATGAGGACGGCCGAGATGAAGACCGACGGGACCCAGCCCTTTGTGAGCTTGGAGAGCCACTCACCGACGAGGATGATGAGCAGGCACGCCACCAGGGCGGAGATAAAGTTGTAGACCATTGGGTTCATTTGGGGTAATGCTCCAAAGGAGGTGTTGGTTTCGGGAATGCTTGGTGTAGGAATTAAAAGCGCACGCCCGTCAGAAGAAGACAGACTTCTCCGTATGGCCTGCATTCTAGGAACGCGGGAAGCAAACGGACCTGAGGAAAAACCTCAGGTCCGCGCGGAATTCTTGACGTTCACTGATCAAAGGCCTTCGGCGTAATCGCTTCTCCCTAGTGTCACGTCATGGCGTTGAGAGGCACTTTCAGGCGCCGCAGCGCTTGGCCGCCTCGACGAGCGCCTTGAATAGCGCAAGCGCCTCGGGGCGCTCCGCCGAGAGCATCTCGGGGTGCCACTGCACGGCGAGCATGAAGGGATGCGCCGGGTCGTCGAAGGACTCGATGATCCCGTCGTTCTTGGACCGCCCGCCGAGGCGCAGTCCCTTGCCGAGAGTCTTCACGCACTGGTGGTGCTTGCTGTTGACGTGAATGTCGTCCGTGCCGCCGATCTCGGCGAGGAGCGACCCCGGCTCCACCACGATGTCGTGCGTGACGACGCGGTAGTCGGCCTCCTGGTGGTGGACCGTGTTCGGCACGCCGAGCTCGCTCTCGATGTCCTGCACGAGGTCGCCGCCGTAGAAGACGTTCAGAACCTGGCAGCCGCGGCAGATGCCGAGCGTCGGCAGCTTCACCTTCACTGCGGCGCGCAGAATCGCCATCTCCATGCGGTCGCGCTCGGGGCGCGGCTCGCCGCAGGCCGGGGACTTCTCCGCGCCGTAGAGCGCGGGATCAATGTCCGCGCCGCCCGTGAGAAGCAGCCCGTCGAGCCTCGAGACGATTTCCTCGAGGTCCTCCTCGGGCGCGGAGATCGGGAGCATCACGGGAATGCCGCCCGCGAGGGTGATCGAATGCATGTACTGGTCGCGGACGCCGATGTATTCAGTGGGCTTGACGTCAGGCGTGACGCCGATGAGGGGCTTCATGATCGAAAAAACTCCATGCACTGCCTGGAAGGTGCGGTGGAAGCGACCGGGAAAGGTCCGCGCGGGGCAGATTGAGAAAGACAAAAAGAAAGGGCCGGGACCCCGGCGAGGGGTTTCCCGACCCGATCGATTCTAGGGATTCAGATCACTCCCTCGAATCAGGCCTTCTGCGTAGGCGGTTCGTCCTTTTTCGGGAACTCCACTGCCTTGCCCTCGGCGAGGGCCGCCTCGACGGCGCGCTGACGCTCGGCGTCCTCGGCCGCGGTCTTCGCCGTCTCGGTCTCAAGCTCCGTCTGCAGGAGCTTCACCATCATGAAGCGGTTCAGGACCTCGCGGGCGAAGAGCAGGAACCCGAGGTAGAGCTCGCTCTTGCGCAGCGAAATGTGCTCCTCGCCGATCTGCACGAGGAAGTTCGCCTGAGCCTCCTCGATGAGACCGAGGATGCGCGTGCAGTCCTGCGGCGAGAACTGGGTGCGCAGGCGCTGGAACTCCTTGGCGAGCAGGATGATGCTGTCGCGCATCCTGCCGGTGAAGGGCGAGTGGCTGTTGGCGACGTAGTTGTCCGCCACACCCATCTGGTCACGCAACGAGTGGCTCACCTCCTTCATGTTCGTGAACGCGCGGTAGTAGAAGTTTCTCGCGTCGCGGTCACGCTTCCTGCCGCCGCCCTGGACGGCCATGCTGTAGTACTCGGAGCGTCTCGCGGAGATCTCCTCCATGAGCACGATCGAGTCGTCCCTGACGCGGGCGAGTTCCTGATGATCCTCGCGCAGGAACGCCTCAAGACCCTCGGCAAAGTACGTGAGCGTGCGGTCGAGGTAGTTGCCCACGCTCTTTGTCATGAGCTCGCAGATCGAGCTCTGGTCGCCGCGGTCAACCCTGCGGGTCTCCTCCTCCTGATCCTTCTCGTCGTCGTCCTTCGAGAAGAAGTTCGTGCGGATGATGACGGCGAGCGCCGTGATCATGCCGACCAGGATGATGGGCTCCTCCCAGAGGGACATCACGCTCGCGACGAAGCCGCAGGCGGTCGCGGCCGAGAAGGCCGTGAGGAACCAGCCGGAGATGACGGTGAGCACGCCCGAGATGCGGTAGACGGCACTCTCGCGATCCCACGCGCGGTCGGAGAGCGAGGAGCCCATCGCGACCATGAAGGTGACGTAGGTGGTCGAGAGCGGGAGCTTCATGCTCGTCGCCGAGGCGATGAGCGCCGCCGCGAGGACGAGGTTCACGCTCGCGCGCAGCTCGTCGAACGGGAGCTCGATCTCGCCGGGCTTCACCTTGGGCTTCACGAAGCGCGTGTCAAGCGCGGCGAAGACTGACTTCGGGATGATCTGGTGGATCACCTTGTTCATGCGCAGCGAGCTGCGGACCATGATGCGGGCCGGGAGCGACGAACCGAACTGCTCCTTGCCGCCGCGGCTCGAGGAGGAGAGGTTCACCGACGTGCGGATGACGCGGTGGGCCTTCTTCGAGAACCAGAGCGTGAGGCACATCACGATGCCCGAGAGCGCGAGCAGGATGGTCGGGGTGGTCTTCACCTCGCGCAGCGCACCCATCGTCATCGTGGACGGATCGGCGCCCGGCGTCGCGACGAAGATGTTGAAGCTGTCAAGCGCCGCGATCGGCACGCCCACGAAGTTCACGAGGTCGTTGCCCGCGAAGGCGAAGGCGAGCGCGAAGGTGCCCGACAGGATGATGAAGGGGAAGATGTTGAGCTTGAGGAAGCTGATCGCCGCCTGGAAGACCGCGAACCAGAAGAGGAAAAGGAAGACGAGGATCGCACCCGTGTTCGCGTCGATCCAGTCGATCCACTCGGGCTGCATGAAGCTCGCGCCCTTGGCGCCCTTCATGACGAGGAAGTAGAGGATCGCGGTGAGGCAGACCGAGCCGTAGATGCCGCCCAGCCAGCGGTAGATGCGCTGGTACTGGAAGGTGAAGATCAGTCGCAGGACGTACTGCACGACGAGGCCCGAGAAGAAGGCCACGATCACGCTCACGAGGATGCCCATGATCATCGCGAGCGCTTTTGCCGAGTTGACGTACTGGCCGATCTCCGTCATCGGAGCCCCGGTGGACCAGATCTTCCAGCAGGCCACGGCGAGCGTGCCGCCGAGGAGCTCGAAGACGATCGACACGGTGGTCGACGTCGGGAGCCCGAGCGAGTTGAAGGTGTTGAGCAGCAGCACGTCGGTCACGATGACTGCGCAGAAGATCACCATCACATCGTGGAAGGTGAGCATCTCGGGGACGAAGACGCCGGTCTTCGCAATCTCCATCATTCCCGAGCTGAAGGTTGCGCCGAGAAGGACGCCCGCGCTCGCCACGGCGAGAATCACCCAAAAGGGCGCCGTGCGGGAGCCCACGGCAGAGTTGAGGAAGTTGACGGCGTCGTTGGACACGCCGACGAAGAGGTCACAGCAGGCGAGGGCCGCCAGCAGTGCCAGGACGATATAGAGAAAGATTTCCACTTTTCTGCTCTTCGCCCTCTCGTTGACCGTCTTCCCTTCCGCAGGGGACCCCTCACGGGTTCGGAGTCCGGCGCGGCCCAGGCGGGAAGCGGCCCCGCCGGGGCGCTTTCTGTTGGGTAGAGACTTTCAATTTTAGAGCCCGTAGGACGGGTAGGCAATTACGCCTAGCGGAGTATTTCCCCCAATGGAAAAACCGCGGATCCGCGCCATTTGGGCGCGCCGCGGCTTTTCTCCCGTGCCCATGTGACGCCGCACGGGTCCGGCGAAACCTCGAAATTGTTTCCTCAGTGAATCTTCTTCGCGACGCCCTTCGTGCAGGGATCGACGTCCGGGCGCTTGAGGTAGAGCCACACCACCATGGGGATGAGGAGGAAGCCCGTGAGGAAGACCACCACCTTGATGCCGAAGTACATGGCGATGACGCCGCCCAGGATCGGGCCGATCACGCTGCCGATCTGCTGCGCCGCGTAGGAGAGGCCGAAGATGCGGCCGCGGTCCTCGGGGCCCGTGGAGTTCGTGAGCACCGCGTTGATGGCCGGGAAGATACCGGCGAACGTGAGGCCGCCGATGAAGCGCCAGATGCCGAAGGGGATCAGCGTGTCGGGGATGGCCTGGATCATCGCGAAGATGCCCGAGCCCAGAAGCGCGAGGTAGAGCGCCGGGCGGTAGCCCCACTTCTGGCCGGCGATGCCCCAGAGGGGCGAGGCGATCACGCCCGAGATGCCGACCACCGAGAAGAGGAGGCCGGAGACGAAGACGATGCGGTCCATACTGCCCTGCAGCTCGCCCACGTACATCGGGAGCACCGGCTGCAGCAGAAGGATCGTGAGCTGCACGACGCCCGCGGTGATGAGCATGCGCTGCACCACGGGCACCTTGAGGAGATTGGTCTTCGGGCGCGGGGCAGCGTTCTTCGCCACCTTCTTCTTCACGGGCTCCTTGATCTTGAAGATGATCATGAGCGTGATGATGAAGAGCGCGGCTGCGCCGAGGAAGAAGGTCGCGCGCATGCCGAACATCTCGGCCAAGATGCCGCCGAAGAGCGGGCCGATCACGCCGCCCGCGGTCATGCCCGACTGCATCGTGCCCATCGAGAGGCCGAGACGGGTCTTCGGGACCGAGGAGGAGATGATCGCGAGACAGGCGGGCCAGAGACCGGAGGCGAAGCCCTGGAACATGCGCACGCCGAGGAGCTGCCACTCGTTCTGCACGAGGCCCGAGAGCCCGTAGCTCACCGAGAGCAGGATCGCCGCGCGCACGGCCATCAGCTTCTTGCTGCGCTTGTCGGCCATCGCGCCCCAGATCGGCGCCATGACGCCCGAGACGATGAAGGAGCACGAGAAGACGAGGCCCGACCAGAGGTTCACGTCCTCGTTGCTCACGTGGAGCTCCGTGAGCAGGTACATCGGCAGGAACGGGATGAGCATCGTGTAGCTCAGACTCATCAGCACCGAGGCGGCGGTGAGAATCGCGAGCGTCGTCTTCCAGTTCCCGAGAATCTCCTTCTGCTGCTCGGATTCCTCGGGATCGAGCCCCTCGATCGCCTCCTTCACCTTCTGCTCGGGGTGCGAGCGGCCCTTCTTCGAGAAGTCGAGCTCATGAGGCTCCTCCCACTTGCCGTCATGCTCGCTGCGGGCACGCCTCGCGGCCTCCTCGGCCGCGCGCTTCTCCTCCGGGGAGGGTTCCGGCGCCGGCGCGGGGGTGTTCTCGGTGAGGTTTTCTTTCTGCTCGGACATGGGGGAGGTCCTTCTTCACTTCGGTGGGCGCCCGCCCCTCCCGTCTTGCCGCGGGAGTTGCTGCGGGCACGCAGAAAAGCGAGTCGCCCGGACGGGCGATCCGCTTCAGATCAATTCTGGGAGACTTTTCCTGAGGGACGGTCCGGATCGTCCGAACCGCAGGTGCGGTGCAAGGCGCGCCGTCCGAAGACAATGCTACCCCTCGGAGGGCCGATTTAGATACATCCCGAAGGATGAGCCCGGCATGAAGTGACAGCCGTTCTGTCGCACGGGGAAGGTTTTCTCTCAGCGCGTCTGCGGGAAAAGCTGGTCGACGAGATTGCGCACGGTGAGCTCGAAGTCGGCGTAGCCCGGGGTGAGGAGCGGGCTCTCGAAGCTCTTGACGACGTCGTTGCCCGACTTCACGGCGGCGCGAGCCTCGGCGGCGCGCGAATCACGGCGCCAGTTGGCGCGCTGCGTCTCGCCGTTGTAGAGGTCGCGGTAGTCGAGCGTGATCTCGCTCGGCAGGTCGCTCGGATTGCTCATGCGCGAGGCGGTCATCGTGACGAAGAAGCGGCAGCGCTTCGGGTTCGGCTCCTCCTCGGGCGCGAGGAAGCTCACGCGGTAGCCGCGGTCGGCGAGCGCGCGGCGCACGGCGAGCTCGAGCGAGCTGCGCTCCTCGCTCGCGGCGGCGAGGCACACCGTCTCCCCTCTCGCGGGAAGCCCCGAGAGCATGCCGTCCGGATCGGCCGTGCGGGCCGAGAGCCTCGCGGGCTCCGTCTGGAACGCGCATCCCGCGATCAGAGCCGCCGCAAAGGCCGCCGTCACGGGAAGGATCAGTGTGTGCTTTGTGTTCATCTTCAACTCAACGACTGCATCCGGCCGTTCCTGAAAGCGGCCGTCGCCGGAAGCCGCAGCGGCGTTCCTCCTGAGCCGTCCCGTGCCTGAAACACGGAGACGTGACGCCGTCCGTTCCAACCTGTAAAGAATAACGCAACTCATTGCCCGAGCAGAACCTGCCGAAAGTACGAGTTGATAAAATTTCCTGCTTCTCCACAGATTTT
>NZ_JAUNSF010000195.1 GCF_030539355.1 Sutterella sp. | reverse complement strand
ACCGTCTCAAAGTCCCTGAGGTTGTTGTGGCTCAAATTCCCGTAGGGCTAACAGACCGGGAGAAGCAGATCACGGCCGCTTGTTTTAGTATTTGAGTCTGTGACCGATTTCTCCCCGAAGACTCCACCCCGAATTCTCCCCCATGGCGCTTCTTGACACACCCCAGCCGGATCTGACGCTCGAGGAACTGCGATTTCTCGTGACGCTCGCGCAGACCCAGAGTCTGACGACCGCGGCGAGCCGTCATGGGCTGAGCATGGGCTCCGCCTCGAGGCGTCTCGCGCGCCTGCGCGAGGTCTTCGAGGACGAGCTCTTCGTGCGCTCGGGGATGCAGATGCTCCCGACGCAGCGCATGCGCGAGCTCCTGCCGAGGATTTCGAAGCTCCTCTCGACCTCCCGGTCGCTCTTCTGCGACGAGGAGTTCGACCTCGAGAACACGCGCCGCACGGTGCGCATCCTCGCCGTCGACAACGCCGTGATGACGATCCTGAAGGACGTCTTCGGGCGCCTCGCGCACTCCGCGCCCCATGCCTCGATCGAGATCATTCCCGTGAACGACGGCATGCTCGAGCACCTGCGCTCGGGCCGCGCCGACCTCGCGATCTACCCGCTCCGGAACGTGCCGAAGGACTTCCACTCGCTCGAGCTCTACCGCTCCCGCCGCGGCGTGCTCGTGAGGGACCGCCATCCCCTCATCGACCTCTACACCGAGAAGGGACGTCTCACGCTGGAGGACCTGCAGGCCTACCGCTCGGTCACGATCAATTTCTCGGGCGCGCCGGAGCACATCACGCAGGCGGCGAGCGGCCAGCAGAACTTCGAGACGGCCGTCTCGATGCCCTACTTCCTCGGCGTCCCCTACGCGCTCATGCAGACCGACTACGTCTTCACGGCGCCCGTGCTCACGCTGATGCACTTCCTGCGCGTCGAGCAGTTCAACCTGCGCATGCTCCCCGCGCCCCAGGAGATCAGCGCCTTCTCGCCCTCCCTCGTCTGGCACCACGGCACGCAGACCGATCCCTTCATGCAGTGGATCCGCGGCGTCATCACGAACTGCGCCCGCGCGGAGGCGAAGCGCCTCGGCGCCATGGAAGCGGCAGACTGAGCCGGCTCGTAGCAACACAATCAAACACCTGCCGTCCTTTTCCGCGGCCGCAGGTGCTAAATTGCTTCTCAGGAAACACATGTGAACCTGAGGAGTCAGTCATGCGCAAGTCGATTCTCAGAGCCGCCGCGGCCCTTCTCCTCGCCGCCGCCCTCACGGGCTGCTCCACCTACGTTGTGGTCTCGTCCGACCCCGAGGGCGCCGTCATCACGAGCGCAACGGGAGAGGAGAACTTCGGCCGCGCCCCGGTGCGCATCCCCTACCGCACGAGCGCGCTCGAGGAATCGGGCGGCATGATCCCGGGCTTCGTCGCCACCTGGCCCTCGGGCGCCACTGCCGCGACGGCGTCGCCCTTCCGGGTCGAGAGCCTGCGCGCGGACACCCGCATCGAATTGAAGCGCCCCGCGGACGCGCCGGACCTGGAGCAGGACCTCCGCTTCGCGCTCGAGCGCGCGCAGCGCCGCGCGGACGCGGCCGAGCGCGAGCGCGACCACCTGCTCATGCACCACTACGACCTCTGGCCCTGGGGGCCGCCCCTGATGCCGCTCCCCGGCGTGATGTGGCGATAGTTCTGATTCACCCGCAACGGCTCCGGAAACGGAGCCGTTTTTTCATGCCTTTGGGCATGAAATCAGGGTAAATACCTAGACACGCGCATTTTTGCAAGTTCCGTAGAAATTTTCAATGCAACCCATTGATTTTTATAAGAACATTTATAAATGAGAATCGTTTGCAACGTCTCTTGCAAATTTCACAACTTAAGGGGGCTTCTATAAACTAAGTGCCTGATTTATATCAAGAATCAGGGATTT
>NZ_JAUNSF010000104.1 GCF_030539355.1 Sutterella sp. | reverse complement strand
ATCCCCGCACATGTCGGTGGGCTTCGGAACGACGTCCGAGGTCGAGTACACGATCATGGACCGCGAGACCGGCAGGCCGATCTTCCGCGAGTCGATCGAGAGCTACGCCGAGGTGCCGTTTGACACGTCGCTTTTCGGTCAGGCGCGCTTCATGGCGGCGAGAAACGCGAGCGGACAGGCGAACATCCGCGACTTCATCGCGGCCGTGCGGAAGTCAGGGCTCGTCAGGGCGAAGTGATCCCTGCCTCCACGGTGTCCCGTGATCACGCTCTCCGGTTTGACAAACCCCCGCGGCCGCGCCATTCTGACGGGAACTGACCACCTTCAAACCGGAGAAATCTTCCCATGACCAAGGAAGTCCAGAGCCATCACCAGTACATCAAGGTGAGCGGCACACCGCACGAGCGCGGCCTCGCCTACGGGCGCGCCGCGAAGGAACGCATCCACCGCGTGATCGAGGAGTACCGCGTGCTCTTCGACAAGGAGGCGCACATGAGCTGGGAGACCGCGTACGAGAAGGCCGCGGTCTACGAGGAGCCGATCCGCGCCTACCGCCCCGACCTGATCGAGGAGATGCAGGGCATCGCCGAGGGCGCGGGCGTCGACTTCCGCACGATCCTGCTCATGAACTGCCGCTCCGAGGTGATGTTCGCGCAGATCAAGGACAAGGCCGAGGACGCGTGCTCGGTGATCGGCGTGCCGCCCGAGAGTCCACGCCCGACGGCAAGGTCTACCTCGCCCAGACCTGGGACTGGTGGTCGATAGGTGTCGACACCACAGTGCTCCTCGAGATCGAGCAGGCCCCCTACGAGAAGGCCCTCATCATCACCGAGGCGGGACTCGTGGGCGGCAAGGGCCTCAACGCCGCCGGCATCGGCGTGAGCCTCAACGCGCTCTCCGCGCGCGGCGGCCGCGCGGGCGTGCCGCTCCACGTGCTGCTGCGCGGTGCGATCTCGCAGCCGACGCTCCCCAAGGCCATCGACGCGGTAGCGAAGGCAAGCCGCGCCGGCGCGGGCTGCATCGGGCTCGTGAGCGCCGACGGCCTCGTGGTCGCGGTCGAGTCGGCCCCGACCGAGCTCGACATCCTGCTCTGCGACGGGCACATGCTCTGCCACACGAACCACTGGCTCTCGCCCGTGATGCTGCAGGGAAAGGAAGCCACGCGCTACTCCTTCACCTCGACCTACACGAGGCTCGACCGCATACGGCGCCTCACGCGCCCGCTCGAGGGCCGCGTCACGCCGAAGAAGCTCCTCCGTGTGCTCTCCGACCACGCCGGCACCCCCGACAGCGTCTGCCGCCATGACGACCCGGCGCTGCCTGAGTACCACCGCCACACGTCGCTCTGGGCGATGGTGCTTGACGTGCAGGACCGCACGGTCTGGCTCACCGAGGGGAGCCCGTGCTGCACGAAACCGCGCCGGTACGTGCTGAAGTGAAAGCCTCCCCATCATCAGGGAGATCCCCGGGTCTCCCTGGTTTTCCGGAATGCCTGCATTTTCATGCGCTTCTTTTCAAGAGAGTGCCGATAGAATTGACCGGCTGATATACCTCAACTGCTGATCCGACCGGGCTCCCGCGAGAAGAGCCTCTCTGAAACATGCGCAACTTCTCCGACAAGTGGCTCGCGGCCACTCAAAGATGCCGCTTTGCCGACGACTGGCCCGACTGGTCCGGCCCCCGCATGCCGGTCGTCCCCTGGGTCGTGCCGCCGATGTTCCCCGCCGCGCGGCGCATCTTCCTCGAACAGGGCGAAATCCGCGAGTACGAAAGCGGCGAACCGATCTGCCCGAACATCCAGGTGCGGCACTTCATCTACGTGCTCTCCGGGCTCACGGGCCGCGTTGCCGCGACGCTCGAGGGACAGACGGGCGCCTCCATGGCGCTCTCCCCTCCCGGGCGCCTTGCCACCGGCAACCTCAACTTCAATTCCGGGCGCCCCGCGATCGGACGCTACCTCGCGCTCACGAAGACGAAGTGCCTCGTGATCAGCCACGACTCGGTGCGCGAGTCGATCTGGAAGGCCCGGCCGGAGTACCTCCGGCAGTGCTTCACATACTCCGAGATCATCAACCTCACGGACCGCATGGCCTTCGCAGTGATGGGGCTGCTCCCGGCGATGGACCGATTGAAGTCGGTGCTCCTCGCCTGGGCGCTCTACTACGGCACGCTCTCGGACGATAACGGGAAGCTGCACGTCACGATGCCCGCGCCCTGCCGCAACCAGAACCTCGCCGACATGATCAGCGCCTCCTCGGTGACGATCGACAAGCTTTTCGCGGACCTGAAGAACAATCACGGCTTCCGCAGGAAGAGCGACTTCATCTCGTTCGAAGTGGACGCCCTTCAGGACCTCCACACCTGGATGCGGCGCGCCGACGGAGAGGACGCGAAGCCCCAGCGCCCGAAGTGGGTGGCCGACATGCTCATCGCCGCCCAGGAGGAGCGCACGATGCGCCCGGACGAGCTCCCCGAGGCGCACCGCCGCAGCCTCTGATTCGCCCCGGGGGAGAGAGCGCGGTCGAAGCCCGCGCGCTCTCCCCGGACAGATCTGTCAGTCCCGCGAAGAAGCGCCTGCGGGACACACACGCTTGGCACTTCCCTACAATCAGGGGATCCCTCCGTCTCCGGCCGATTCAGGCCCTTTTCCCAGGAGCCGTCCCCATGCGCAACTTCTCACCCGAATGGCTGGCCGCGACAGAACGCTGCCGCTTTGTTTTCGACTGGGAGCGCTGGATGGGGCCGAGGGTGCCAGTGATGCCGTGGGTGGCACCGCCCGCCTTCGCGGCCTCCCGCCGCATCTTCCTTGAGAAGGGGGAGCTGCGCGAGTTCGAGACCGGGGAGTCGCTCTGCCCGAACGTGCAGGTGAGGAACCTGATTTACGTGCTCTCGGGCCTCACCGGCCGCATTGTCGCAACGCTCGAGGGACAGACGGGCGCCTCAATGGCGCTCTCGCCTCCCGGGCGCCTCGCCACGGGCAACCTCAACTTCATGACCGGCCGCGCAGCGATCGGCCGCTACGTCGCGCTCACGCACACGAAGTGCCTCGTCATCAGCCACGAAGCCACGCACGGGGCGCTCTGGCAGGCCCCCGTCGACTTCATCCGCCAGACGATGGCCTACACCGAGATCATCGGTCTCACGGACCGCATGGCCTTCGCGATCATGGGACTGCTCCCCGCGGTCGAGCGCGTGAAGTCCGTGCTTCTCGCCTGGGCGCTCTACTACGGCACGCTCACGGAGGAAAACGGGAAACTGCGCGTCACGATGCCCGCGCCCTGCCGCAACCACAACCTCGCCGACATGATCGGCGCCTCGTCGGTGACGATCGACAAGATCTTCGCCGACCTCAAGAACCATTACGGTTTCCGCCGCTCCGGCGACTTCATCTCGCTCGAGGTCGAGGCGCTCCAGGGCATCCACGCCTGGATGCGCCACGCCGAGGGCGAGGACGCCACCCCGATGCGACCGAAGTGGGTCGCCGACATGCTGATCGCCGCGCAGGACGTGAAGACGATGCGGGCCGACGAGAAGCCTGAGATCGAGTGACGGCCTGAGGAAAGAGAAGTGGAAGGGACCGGGACCGGCTGCAGCGCCGGGCCCAGTCCTTCATGGAACCCCGCCGAAGCGGGGAAATGGTCACTCAGAAGTGACCGGTCGCGAGGAAGGTCTGCGTGAGCTTCTCGCGCAGCGCCGTGCGGTGCTTGTCGATGTAGCCGGGGATCCTGAAGAGGTCGATGATGAGCCCGATGCCGATCAGGATGACGAGGATACCGCCGAGGGCTGCTGCGAAGAGGCCGCCCGCGGAGGCGTCCGAATGACCGTTGTCAGCGCCCATGGCGAGGACGCCGAAGCCAACGCAGATCCAGCCGATGATGCCGCCCACGAGATAGAAGAGGCCCGTCTTCGTGCGGCCGAGATAGAAGTGGTGCACGCCGAGGTAGCCGAGGAAGAACCAGAGCGCATAAGCCGTGAGCGACGACTTCTTCTCGTTCGAGACGCGCGTCTCAATGAGCTGCATGACTTCCGTGGTGATTTGATTGTCTATGATTTCTCCCGAAAAAGAGGATTGAGGAACAGGCCGCGGGATCGACGGAGATTCATCAATGGAGCCCCGTTTCCGCCGGCCCTGTCTCCATTTTCCACACCCATGCGTCAATTGACGTCTCTGCCGAACAGACGGTCTTCCCGCGTCCTGCTGCGCCCTCGTCAGCGACGCATCCGGTCTCTTGAAGCGTCCCCCGGGATTTGCGGATAATTGCACTGTTCTGCCCGTATTTCCCAATAATCCCGCGGGCTTCTGCGCTCAATTCCTCTCTTAATCCTCATGCTCAGAAAAGCTCTCCTCGCCGGGGCCGCCGCGCTCCCGATGCTCCTTGCGGGCTGCGCGCTCCCTCATCTCGGTGCGAGCCCCGAACAGCCCTACGTCTACGATCCGAAAATCAGCCATGCTCGCAACGTCGCCCTGCTTTTCCACCTCTTTCACAGCGGAGAGCTTGACAGATCAATTCCCATCGAAACGAAGCCCTATGAAGGACTCAGTTCCCCGGATCCGCTGGTGACCACTGCAGCCTGGACGGGCAACCTCTACAGCGCCGCAGGAAGCAGCCTCCCGGGCACGAGCAGCCTCGGAAAAGCCGCCGCCGTCAGCGCCGGTCTCGGTCTCGCGCTCTCCCTGATCACGCCGGATCGCAATGAAGGCATGCATCACATCCTTGGCTTCGTCCCGGTTCGCATTGCTCCGACATCGGACGAGGCCCGCACTTGGATCGTGGACACGGTGACAGAAGCCTTCGAGAAAGCCGCGCGCGACCTCTATCCGAATGCGGAAATCGAGGTCATCAACGACGATTCGTTCGTCCTCAACCAGTACGCCAGACGCGTCGTCATCCGCAAGAAAACTTACGGCTGCAATGACAATAGCGACTGCTACGCGAGAATCGCGGCCGACCAGCCCGAGTTCGCCATGGAGCACGCGGGCGACCTCACGCCCCACGAGCGCTTCTGGGTATTCGGAGATCTGGACACCCAGCTCACCATCCGTGACAAGGCCGGGACCGAGGGCAGCGTTGACTGGAAGCTCGTCGCTATGCGCACTTCGGTCTACCTTCCTGAGTACACCTACATTGATGTCCAGAAACACGCCGGGTCGGGCACACCTAAATGCATCGTCGAGAAGGGGCGCGTGAACTACTACGTTCTGCCGTCGGTGCAGCCCACGAAGCCCCAGGCGGAGACCGCCGCCGACGTGAAGGACGGGGCTGAAGCGAAGAAAAAGTGACCGTCAACCGACCTGGACATCTCATGCTCAGAGAGACACTCCTTGCGGGAGCAGTTGCGCTCCCGATGCTCCTCGCCGGTTGCTCGAGCCTCCCGCCGATGGACGCAAGCCCCGAGAAGCCCTTCGTGTACGACCCGGAGGTAAGTCACGCGTTGAACGTGAACCGGCTTTTCAACCTCGAAGGCCGGTACAGGTACGACGGCACAACTCCGATCGACGTGACGAAGATATCCGAGGAGCCTGTCGCCGGGTCGCCCCGTCCCGCCCCCGTCATCGGCACGCACTTTACTGAAGGCCTCACCAATCTGGGAAGCGGCAGCCTGAGCGGCATGCTCATCGGCTTCACCGTCGGAGTGGGCCTTGACTTCACCACCGCCCTCGTCACGAGCATCGTCCCCATCTCCTCGGACGAAGGCCACAACATCGTGGGCTTTGTGCCGGAGCGAAACGCTCCGACGGCCGACGAGGCCCGCGACTGGATCATCGGCCGCGTGACCGAGGCGCTCGAGCGGGCAGCCCGGGACCTCTGCCCGGAGGCTGAGATCCAGGTCCTTGAGGACAACGCCTACCTCGGCGACGAGCATGCGAGAAAGATCGTTGTCCGCATGGAGAGCGCCGGCTGCACTGAGGAGGATGACTGCTTCGCGAGAATCAGCTCGAACCTCCCGGAGTACGCAACCGAGCACGCGGGCGACCTCACGCCGTACGAGCGCAGCTGGGTCTTCGGGCCCGATGACACCGAGCTCTTCATCCGCGACCAGCTCGGGCACGAGAAGCGCGTGGACTGGGCGCTCATCGCGATGCGCTCGGCCGAGTACCTTCCGCCGTACGTCTACCTCGACCTCCGCCTTCACGGCGGCTCCGCGGCGCTCGAGTTCATCGTCGAGAAAGGCCGGCTCAACTTCTACGTCGATCCGTCGGTCCAGCCGACGCTGCCGCCGGCGAGGACCGCCGCGGACGGTCCCGTGAACGACACCGGGGCGAAGTGACCTTCCTCTTCCTTCCCTTCCACCGGCGCAGTTCCACCGACCGCGCCGGGTGAACCGCTGCGCACCATCTCCGTGCACTGCGCCCGGGCGAGGAGCAATTCCTTTTTCACCCGGAACCGAAAAAATCAAGTCACGGCAGTGATTGTTTCACTTCGCCATGCGGCCTCCTGATACATGAACATTTCATCGGCGTCACTACCGAAAAGAGGCTCATTACTTAGAAAATTCTAAGTTAGGAATCAAGGGCAAAAACATCCCCCGGGGGTTATTATTGAAGCAGAAGATGCAGCTGCGGCAAGGACACCCCAAACGCAGAGACCCCAAACCACGCTGCCGCCCCCGGGCACGCGGTTCAGATTGATTCCATTAATTGAAACCAGTTCATGTACCAGCAAAAATCCAATAAAATAATCAAATGCCCCGCTGAATACGGACTGAGTCTTTTCAGCGGCAAATGGAAGCTGCGCATCTTCTGCATCATCAATGACAGAAAAAACATCCGTTATTCTGATCTCAGAAGCGAACTTCCGGACATCTCCGACCCGGTTCTTTCATCGGCTCTGAAGGAACTGATCCGAGACGAACTCATCGTGCGCGAGCGTTTCAATGAAATGCCCCCGAGGACGACTTATCGCCTGAGCGAGCGCGGAGAATCCGCCGTCCCGATCCTGCAGGCGCTTTGCCGCTGGGCGAGCAGCATCTACTCGGACGGGAAAAATGAGCTCGCCCCGCAGTGCAGCCGCTGCAGAGAGGACGGGAATGCCGCGCCTGAATCCACGGATTCAGACGAAGGGAAATAAAGATAACTGAACGGTTGTTCAATTTTCATTCCCACCGCATCCGCCCGCCATTCCCTGCGGAAAAAAGAGGACGCCGAAGCGCTGATAGAAGCGTCATTCCAGCGTCTTTTTTCTCGAGTCACAAGGAAATGCACTGCGGCGGAGTGAATCCCCGGGGAATCGCTGAAAGTGTCACGTCGGCTTCGACGGCACCGACCCGTGCGCAGCCCTGACAGACCGCGGAACGACGCGGCTTCACACTGAAAAGGGATGAATGTCCGGGACACTCATTCCCGCCGCCATGACGGAACCGCCGGATGGACTTCATCGCGGCTCAGGCCCCGTCTGCCGACATCCCTTCTCCGGATTCACCGACCCCGAGTTTCATCAGCTTTATTCGCGGCATTTATCACCGCTTATTCCCTTTATTCACCGCGTCCATTGACGCCATGCCAGGCAATCCGTGCCGGATGATTCCAGGAACAATTCCGCCACCGGAATACCGATGATCAATTTAGCGAGTCGGATTTCAACTCCGCAGGACACTGAATCGTCAGATCATTCAGATCTCGCCCCATTTACAATTGACTAAATTTAAAATTCCGCACCCCTAAAGTAAAATAAATGAGCATAGGGTTCAGAAATATAAAGATCAATTAAAGATTAAAATAGATCAAGACACAAATCAACGAATAAAATGAACTGGAATTCTAAAACAAATCAAACCTTTTGAATTTCGAACAGAAGCCTCCCGAGCTCCGACACACTGGAATTATCTTATAAAATATCCGAACTGATTTCCTTTCAAATCCCGGCTGCAGAATCCCGCCGATGAGCGCCTGTTGGATCCAACAAATTTCGGGCCCGGCGACAGGCGGTCGCAACGGCACTGCCGCAGTGCATCAGGTGCGTCTCCCTGTCCGTCTCTCCGGGGCGGCGAGGCCGGCCGGCAAGTGGAAGCACTCCGTTCCGGTGGTGAGCGGCAGAGACGTCGTCAGTCTGACCGGACTCCAGACTCAGACTTCAAGTTCCGCCGGAGCCGCCTCGCGGAATCCCATGAACCCATCGACGACAACGCCCCGGAGCTCATCACTCCGGGGCGCTTCGTGAAGGTTCTCCCCGCTCCCCCAAAAAGGCACATCAGGAGCGGTGCCTGCCAGAGCGGGGAGAATTCGGTGGCCGCAGGGCCTGCGATCAGCTGCCGGCGGCAGCCGAGGCGGCCGGCGCGACGCTGCCGAAGCTCGGCTGCGAGGGTGCGGCGCCCGCGGTCTTTAGGTACTCCTTCGCGGCCTTCGGGAGCTCGATGTGGGTGCCGGTCGAGTTCATGTAGTCGCTGTAGACATCCTCGGCGGTCGGCAGGATCCACTCGCCCGAGCTCGTGCGCACGCTCGTCTCGTTGAGCCTTGAGGTGGTCGCGCCGCAGGTCCAGACCTTGTAGTTGCGCATGTGCGTGCAGAGGCAGCACTTCACCTTCTCGCCCGGCTCCTCGCCCGCGTCCATCGCGGCATGGCGCTCGCGCCACTCCTTCAGGTACGAGCACTCGCCGTGCGAGAGCAGGTACCCGTAGGCCTCGCAGTTCGGACGGATGTCGCTCGTGATGGCGGGCGACTGGCGGAGCATGCGCATCGGGTAGCCCGTTGGCGAGAGGTGGTTGACCTCGATGTCCTCCGGCTTCGAGTTGAAGAAGGCCTGCTTCGCCATGTCGGTGAGACCGCTCTCTTGGGTGACGGCGAAGCGCGTGGCGGCCTGGATGCCGTCGGCGAGTCCCTCGTCGAGGAGCTTCGTCGCCTCGCCGCCCGTGAAGATGCCGCCCGCGGCGATCACGGGGATATTGAGGCCCTTCTCGGCGAGGAAGTTCTTCACGTCGCGCAGGATGTTCTCGAGACGCTGCTCGGCCCAGTCCATGCCGAAGCCGAGGTGGCCGCCCGCGAGCGGGCCCTCGACCACGACGTAGTCGGGAAGGCGGTTCGTCGAGGCACTGCGGCGCAGGAAAAGATTGAGCGCGCGCGAGGAAGAGACGATAATGCCGAGCGCGGCGTCGCGGAAGCGCGGATTCTGCTCCATGAGCTTGAAGCTCGAGAGGTGCAGGCCCGCCGAGAGCGTGATGCCCTGGATGCCCGCGTCAAGCGCGGCGTTCAGACGCGTTGCCAGAGCGTCGACGCCCGAGTTCATCGTGAGCTTCTCCATGCAGTTGATGAGGACGAGACCCTTTCCGGTCGCGCGGCTCATGACGTCCGAGACGTAGCGCATCGTCGCCTCGCGCACCTGCGAGAGGTCGAAGAGCTCCGCGGACTTGTCGTGGTTGTCACGCTCCGAGGCGTAGCGCTTGGCCTTCTGGGCCGTGAAGCGCGTGCCGAAGAGGCGGTCGCTCACCTCCATGAGCATGGCGTCGGAGAGGTTGGCGATGCCGCCGAGTTTCTCGAGTGCGAGCACAAGCTCGGCGGTCGAGATGTTCGTGCCCATCCCGCCGAGCATGAGGGGCGAACGGTCCTGGCCGAGAAGCGGCAGTCTGAAGCTGTTGAGCGTAAGCACTTGGTCTGTCTCCTGATGTGTGTGGGTGCCGAAACCTCTTTGCGGCACCTGTGCTGCGGTCAGGAGAGAAGTCTGAAGGTTTCAGCGGCCTTTTCACGGCCCCGTTTTTGGGTGAAAACACGGGTTTTTCCCCTTCCCATCAGACCCCGATCTGTGCTATTCGCGCGCTAAGCTTTCTGCCCCTCCCCTGCCCCCTTTTTTTCCGAGGAGCCCGCGGTCATGACCGTGCCCGGCGGCGGCCCGCCCCCGCCGGAATCGTCGCCGGCAGCCGCCGGTGCTCCTGAACGCATGCGAAAAACCCGCGATCTCATACGAAACCGCGGGGTCTTCAACTGATGGCTTTTGTGGATCCGGTTCGAGGCCGGTGAGGATGTTTACTCTTCCTCGGCCTGAAGCCGTTCGACCGCGTCCTTGACGAACTGCTGCACGACGGGGTGCTCCATCGGGCGTTCCTTGAGAATCTCCAGACTCTCCTGGTCGGGCTTGCTCTCGAGGATCGCGTTGACGAGCTTTCTCATCCAGGCGCTGCCGCCCACGGCCTTGTAGAGGTCGCGTTCGGGCTTCGTGAAGCGCACGACGAGCATCGCGTCGAGGGGCTTGTCCCCTTCAGGCTTTCTGCCCGCGCCCGGGCGTGCTCCGCCCCAGCCGGGATGCTTCTGGTTCTTCTTCCTCGAGAGAGGCTTGCGCGGTCTCACCATCACCGCCGGACGTGCTCCGGCTTCCTTAGCTGCTGACATGGTGACACCTCCTTGGGGTTCGGGGTCGTTATAAAAGAGCGCTCGTTCCGGGGGGAGAACTTCGGGTCACGCTCCGTACACTTCACTGTATCGCAGAATTCAATTTCAAGCAATCTTTTTCGAAGCAACCCTTGCGGCAAGATTAGGCAAATTTACAAAGAGCGCGCTTTTCCTCGGACTGTTGGGCATCATCGCCGGTCCCCTCCGCTTATTTTGCTTGTGCTACGTATTTACCCTTATTGACAGTTACTTCTGTTCGTGCACGGATAAGCATTCCCTTTGGCACGCATCAAGCAGTTTTTGGCATTTTCCTGTCTTTGACAGCTCCGAAAGGCTGAACTCCGCGAGAACTCGCGAGGCT
>NZ_JAUNSF010000103.1 GCF_030539355.1 Sutterella sp. | reverse complement strand
ATCGCCAGGCTCCCTACATGAAGACCCCTGCAGACAGACGTTTGCAGGGGTCTTTCTCTATGGGCTTTACGGACCTCTCTCTGCGGACGGCTACAATCGCCTGCAGTCACCCTTCGAACTCCCATTCACCTCTCTCGTTTCTCCATATGTCCGAAGACACGCTGTTCGGCTCCGACGAGCCCAAGGTCCCGCGTTCCTCTGGGAAACCGGAGGGGAAGGCGAAGCCCATGATGACGCCGTTGGCAGAGCGGCTGCGGCCGAGGACGCTCGACGAGGTGATCGGGCAGAAGAAGCTCCTGGGTGACGGCGCGCCGCTCCGCGTGGCGTTCGAGAACCGCCGTCCGCACTCGATGATCCTCTGGGGACCGCCCGGGGTCGGCAAGACGACGATCGCCCGTCTGATGGCGGACGCCTTCGACCTGCCCTTCATCGCGATTTCCGCAGTGCTCGGCGGCGTCAAGGACATCCGCGACGCGGTGGAGAGCGCGAAGGCCACGCGCTCCGCGACCGGAAAGCCCACCGTCGTCTTCGTCGACGAGGTGCACCGCTTCAGCAAGAGCCAGCAGGACGCGTTTCTGCCGCACGTGGAGTCGGGCCTCTTCATCTTCGTGGGTGCCACGACCGAGAACCCCTCCTTCGAGGTGAACAGCGCGCTGCTCTCGCGCTCCACGGTCTATCAGCTCGAGAGCCTGAAACCTGAGGAAACCGCCGAGCTCATCGATCGCGCGATGACGCGGGAGTTCCCCGGAATCACCTTGACAGACGAAGCCCGCGGCATTCTCACGCAGCTCTCGGACGGCGACGCGAGGCGGTGCCTCAACGCGCTCGATGTCTGCTGCACGATGGCCCGCGAACGGCGCGTGACCGAGATCGACGCGGCGTTCCTGAGGAAGACCACCCCCGCGACGCTGAGGCGCTTTGACAAGGGCGGCGACAACTTCTACGACCAGATCAGCGCGATGCACAAGTCCGTGCGCGGCTCGGACCCGGACGGCGCGCTCTACTGGATGATGCGGATGCTCGACGGCGGCTGTGACGCCCGCTACATCGCCCGACGTCTGATGCGGATGGCGGTCGAGGACATCGGCCTTGCGGACCCGCGCGCCACGACGATCGCGCTCGAGGCCGCGGAGATCTTCGAGCGCTTGGGGAGCCCCGAGGGCGAGCTTGCGCTCGCCCAGGCCGCCGTCTATCTCGCCTGCGCCCCGAAGAGCAACGCCGTCTACAACGCCATGAACGAGATCCGCGCCTTCATCCGCGAGGACGGCTCGCGCCCGGTGCCGCTCTATCTGAGAAACGCGCCGACGAAGCTCATGGCCGATCTCGGCTACAAGGAGGGCTACCGCTATGCCCACGACGAGCCGGGAGCGTTCGCCGCGGGCGAGGTCTACCTTCCCGAGGGGCTCGAAGGGAAGCGCTGGTACCGCCCGACCGACCGCGGGCTCGAGGCCCGGATCGGCGAAAAGCTCAAGGGCCTGCAGAAGCTGAACGACGAAGCCCGCGCCGCCGGCAGGGGCCGGAAGCGCGGTCAGGGGCAATGAGTTGTCGCTCCTCGATTTGCACGCGCCCTGAGAAAACGCGACAATAGACAGATTGCACTCTGAGGCGTCGCGGAAGGCCGGAAGCCTTTCCCCGGTACGCCGTTTCCCGGAGCGGAAACGCGCCTCCGGCAGAGGACGCAAGACAGAACCCGAATTTTTTAACTCTCGAAGCCGCCGGCATTCCCTTTGAAGGAGCGGAACACCCGTTCGAAGGACTCCCTGGGACTCCCTCGGAGCGGCGGCTCAATTCATCTGATCCCTTTAAAGGACTAAGGAAGAACATGCTCGATGTGACGATGCTCAGGAAGAACCTCGACGAAGTGGTGGCTCGCCTGAAGACGCGCAATTTCGATTTCCCCGTGCAGGCCTTCACGGAGCTTGAAGACCGCCGCAAGAACGTGCAGCAGAAGACCGAGGAACTCCAGGCCCTGCGCAATGCCCTCTCGAAGGACATCGGCATGAAGAAGAAGAACGGCGAGGACGCCAGCGACCTTCTCGCCAAGGCCGCCGAGATCCCCGCGACGCTCGCCGGCCTCGAAGCGGAGCTCGAGGAGATCCGCACGAAGCTGCAGGACCTGATGCTGCGCGTGCCGAACCTCCCGTCCCCGACCACGCCGATCGGCAAGGACGAGACGGAGAACGTTGAGATCCGCCGCTGGGGCACCCCGCGCACCTTCGACTTCGAGATCCGTGACCACGTCGACGTCGGCGCCCCGCTCGGGCTTGACTTCGACACCGCCGGCAAGCTCTCCGGCGCCCGCTTCTGCTTCATGAAGGGCGAGGTCGCTCATCTGCACCGCGCCCTCGCGCAGTTCATGCTCGACGTCCACACGCGCGAGCAGGGCTACACCGAGTGCTACACCCCGTACATCGTGACGGCCTCGACGATGGTCGGCACGGGTCAGCTGCCGAAGTTCGAGGAGGACCTCTTCGCCGCGAAGAAGGGCGGCGCCTCAAGCGATCAGGAGCAGATGTACCTCGTCCCCACCGCCGAGGTGACGCTCACGAACTATGTCTCCGGCCGCATGCTCAAGGCCGCCGACCTCCCGATGTACCTCACGGCCCACACGCCCTGCTTCCGTTCCGAGGCCGGCTCCTACGGCCGCGACACCCGCGGCATGATCCGCCAGCACCAGTTCGACAAGGTCGAGATGGTGAAGATCGTCCGTCCGGAGACCTCCTACGACGAACTTGAGGCGCTCACCCGCGACGCCGAGTCGATCCTGCAGAAGCTCGAGCTCCCGTACCGCGTGATCGCCCTCTCGACGGGCGACATGGGGTTCGGTGCCACGAAGACCTATGACCTTGAGGTCTGGATCCCCGCGCAGAACACCTACCGCGAGATCAGCTCCTGCTCGAACTGCGAGGACTTCCAGGCCCGCCGCATGGGCGCCCGCTTCAAGGACGAGAACGGCAAGACCCGCCTCGTGCATACGCTCAACGGCTCCGGCCTCGCGGTCGGCCGCACGCTCGTCGCCGTGCTCGAGAACTACCAGAACGCCGATGGCTCGGTCACGATCCCGACGGCGCTCCGTCCGTACATGGGCGGTCAGGAAAAGCTCGTCCCCGCCGCGAAGTAATTTCCGGCGCAAAGGCATCCAGAGGTCCCGTCCGGGGCCCCTGGGACCGACAGGCCGCCCCGCGGACAACTTCTCCGCGTCGGGCGGCTTGCTTTTTTTGCGGGAGTGCTGTAATATGCGCCTTCTCTCGCAGCGCGGAAGGGTGGCAGAGAGGTCGAATGCGCCGGACTCGAAATCCGGTATACGGTTATACCGTATCGTGGGTTCGAATCCCACCCCTTCCGCCAACAATGCTTGCGGCACAGGCGATTCGGGGCGGTTCCCCGGTTCGCCATAAGCGCCGCCATAAGACAGGCACAAAAAAAGAGCCCCGCGCAGTGATGCACGGGGCTTTTGGCTATTGTAGGTCATCAGATGCGCTGCTTGAGCGCGCGTTCGATTTCCTTCGGGGTTTTGTCCACCGCGGACATCCAGCGATCGACCTCGTCGAGGCGCCAGCGGAAACCGTCGGGAAACTTCCGCGGCGGCGGGAGCAACTCCCTGCGGGCCCACCGGCGGATGGTCTGGGTGCTCTTGCCCAGGTGCTCGGCGAGCTTCTTCGTGTTGAGCCATTCTGTCATCTTCTCCTCCTTGCTTCCTTTCTTTGTTCCCATCGGCGCCTGAGCCTGCGCAGCCACACGAGCGCGCGCGAGCGCTTGCCGTGCAGCAGCAGCGCCCGCGCTCTCGCGGCGGCCTTGCGCGTCCTCTGCGCGAACCAGGGCGCGCGGGCGAAGACCGCGAGCATGCTCGTGCCGCGGGTCACGCGGCCTCCTTGAAAAACACAAGCCAATAGCCGTGCTTCCCGGGCAGGTGGTTGCCGCAGAGCAGCGTGCGCCCAAGGGCCTCGAGGACGGGCTTGAGGCCGAACGAATACTCCGACCACTTGAAGATCAGCGTGCCGTTCGGCTTCAGGACGCGCCAGCACTCATCGAAGCCTTTCCGGAGAAAGGTGAGAGGCTCCTTCTTCGGGAGTCTCCCGTAGACCTTCCCCATGATCGACTTCTCGCCGGCGCGCGCGAAGTGCGGCGGGTCGAAGATCACCAGGGAGAAGGTGCTGTCGGGGAACGGCATCTGGGTGAAGTCGAGCTTCACGTCAGGCTTGACCTCGAGCGCGCGGCCGTCGCACATAAACTCATCCACCTGCCGGATGTCGCCGAAGAGAACCGCCGGCGAGTCAGGCTGGAAGTAGAAGCGCTTCGTGCCGCAGCACGGGTCAAGTACGGGCGGGTAGGTCATGGCGCCTCCCTTCTGTTCATCTGCCGCTCGATCTCCGCGCTGACGAAGAGCCAATGCGCGAGGTTCGCCGGCACGGTCTTGCGGCGCTCGGACACCGCCTCGCTGTACATCGCGAAGTAGTGCCGGCGGTAGATCCGCATGAGGTCGAGGACTTGCTCAAGGGCCTCGCCCTCGAGCACGTAGTCGCCGCTCGGGGTGGCGGCTCCGCTGATGACGCGCCAGCGCCCGTCGGCGTAGAGCTTGGCGTCGGCGTCGCGCGGGAAGAGCATCGCCTTGCCGGCCTTGCTCACCGAGTAGGTCGACAGGATGCGCAGGCCGTCGGCGGCGAGGCCGCGCAGGGTGACTGTGGTCATGTCAGTCATTTTTGGTTTCCTCTGTATATCTGCGGAGCGCGACCGCGATCTCGGCGGTGGCACGCCCCAGCACTTCGAGTCGGTCGTACGGGAACGGGCGGACGCCGAGCCGGTCCGTGGCGATGCTCTGCAGGTTCACGCCCGCGTCCTGCGTTTCCACGTCAAGCGTGAAGCACAGGATCCCGGCGGCGCGCTTCGACTTCTCGAAGGTGACGCAGCCGGTCGCGGGGTCGCGCTCCGCGAGTTCGCGGGCTTCTCTGGCGGTGTCCTTGCCGATATTGCCGCCGTGGGTCTCGAAGTCGCGCAGGAGCGCTTCGACGTAGACCCAGGCGGTCGGCGAGAACCTGAGCACGGCGTCGGTCATTTGTTCACCTCGTCGGATTCGCCGTGATTCATGAATGGGCGATAGACCAGGGTCTGCAGGTCATCTTCGTCAATCCACAATCCCGACTCGTCCTCCGTCTCCCAGTGCGTGCCCTTGAAGATGGCGGCACTGTGAATTTCGCTCCCCTCTGGGCCCCGGATGTACCTGATGCGCATTAGCTCCAACATCGGCGGCTCCACGTCCGGCCACTTGTTCCAGCGGTTCGGATCGTACGGCACGCCGTGGTCCACGACCTCGGCCTTGTCGAGGCAGAGGTGCCAGTCGCCTCGCATATCCCTGCGGCCCAAGTCGCGCTCGAGGTTGATGTGGTCGGAGTCGTCGCTCATCTCCGCATCGGCGGTGTGCTGCAGGATCTCCATGAAGCCTGGCAGTGCCTTGATGAGCGCGGCCTCGCGGTCGGCGTCCTTGATGTGCCAGCGGTATTTGATCATTCGTTCACCTCGTCAGATTCTTCGGGCCCGACGAACGGGCGGAATCTCAGTTCGTTGACGCGGCTCTCGTCGCCGCGATAGCGCTCGCCGTCGTCGCCCACGATGTCCCAGCCTTCGTCGGTGTTGTAGTGGCCGACGCCGTGGACCAAGTTCTCGTCGTATCCCTCGTCGGTCGGCCAGACGAGATGAATCAGGACGCGGTAGAAGCCGTCCTCCTGGGGCGCGCAGCGAGGCCACACGTTCCACTTCGCGGGGTCGTAGGTGACGCCGATGTGCTCGATGAGATCCACGCGCAGCGAGATCTCAGGCACGGCGGCCTCGAGGTCGTCCTCCTGAAGGTAGAGCGTGACCATGCACTCGGTCTCGATTTTCTTGCCGAGGCGGTCGCATTCGCGCTCGAGGGCGTGCTGGAAGTGCGGGATCAGTGCGCAGAGCTTCGCGTTGAGCTCGGCGTCCTTGATGCGCCAGCGCTGGGGCGGCTCCTCGTACTCTTCGGGCTCCTCCTCTTCCCCGTCGTCGTCGAAGTCGTCGTCCTCGTCGTCGTAGTCATCGTGGCCGGGGAGCGGCCTCTGCACCGAGGCGAGGAGGTCGGGCATCGTCCTGGGACCTCCGGGGCCGCCTGTGGTTTGGATCGCCGGGCCGTCGGTGTCCGGGGACGTGAGGCCGGTCAGGGTCACGCCCGCCTCGTCCTCCTCGATACGGGTGATCGCCTTCTTCGAGACGAGCGTGAACTCGCCGACGTGAACCACGTTGTCCTTGTTGTCCCACTGCGCGGCGCACGCGGCCTGAAACTTCGCGTCGTCCTGAAGCTCAGGGAAGTCCTTCGCGCTGATGTTGAGATGAAATCGAATCTTGGTCATTTGTTCACCTCGCCAGATTCTTCGGGGCCCATGAACGGGCGGAAAAGGAGCTCTGCGAACTCGTCGTCTTCGTGCCAGCTGTCCCTGTCATGCTTCTCGCCGCGGATGATCCAGCGGCCGTTGTCGCAGCGCAGGGTGCCGACGGACTCGATGCGATCCGGGTCGTCGCCGTAGTAGTCCACCTCGCCGTTCTCGTCGAGGACCGGGCGCCGTAGGCGGTAGAGCACGCGCAGGGGCTCGCCGCGGCGCTCCGGCTTGACTGCCGGCCAGCGGTTCCAGCGGTTTTCTGTCAACGGTCTTGCCGATGAACTCGACCGAGTGCGACTCGAAGATGATCGCGTTGATGGTCGCGCCCTCCGGGTCGAGCGAGGCGTAACCCTCGTTGTGCACGCCGCCGGCGTCGTCCATCACCTGGTCGAGCATCCTCTCGAAGCCGGGGATGAGCTTGTGCATGAGCGCGTCGATCTCCGCGTCCTTGAAGCGGTAGCGGCGCTCGTAGGGCTCGGCCTTGTCCTCCGGCTCATCCTCGACGAGCTCGCCGGCCATGCCGCCGAGGATGATTTCCTCGGGCGTCGGGTGGGTCACGGCCTGCGTCGTGTCGCGCGGGTCCGCGGCCACGGGCTTGCCTCCGAGGATCGCGTACGTCTTCGCGCCCTCGTTGGTCGGCTTGGCGGCCTTGTTCTGCATCACGGCGATGTTCTGCTTCGACACGTGGTAGTTGTTCTTCCCGATACTGAACATGACGGCGCGCGAAGCGTCGCTGTACTGCTCGAAGCATGCCTCGTTGAAAATCTTGCGACCTTCCTCGGTCTTGAGGTCTTCGATCAGGGATGGTGTGGTTCCAATGTATGCGTAGTTGGTCATTTCCTTTCTCCCAAAAGTTGTTCCAGGGCGCGCCGTGCACCAACCGCGCACGCGTAAAAGAGCCCTTCGACTGCTATGCGTTCGATCTGACGGACCATGTCGAGGGCTTGCTCAAGCTCTTTGCGTGAGACGAGCACGAGATCGTCGCCAGTGACAACCTCGATGTCGTACCGCGGGATGAGCCAGCCGCCGCGGTCGCCCGGGTTCGGCCAGTTGCTCTCGAAGTCGACGAAGATCCTCTGTTTCTTCAGGTCATCCCACTGCGCCTCGCAGGCGGCCTGCACGGCCTCGGCGAGCTTCGGCTCGGCGAGCATGCCGGGGTGGTTGCCGATGTATCGGAAGTGCCTCATCGCTTGCCCTCCAGGATCTCTAGGCACTGCACGAGCACCTTTGTCTTGCGGCTGTGCTTGAAGTACATGTCGCGCAGGATGCGGTGCGCGCCGGAGCCGTTCAGGTTCTCGGTCGCCTTCATCGCGCGTGCGAGCGCGTCCTTGTCGGCGTCCGACCAGGTGTTGCCGGCGAGCGCGTCGTTCTCGGCCTGAAGCGCGCGGCGGGCGGTCCAGGCGTCCAAGTCAGTCAGGGACATTTGACTTTCCTCCCTTCGAGCAGGTTGATGAGGCGGATGAGGTCCTCGTCGCCTCGGTGCGGGCCGCGCAGCGGCTTGAGCGATCGCGCGGCCTCGTCGCGGCCGAGGGTGCCGGTCGCGATCCCGATGAACGCCGCGGAGATGAGCTCGCGCTCGTGGTGCGTGTAGTCATCGCGGTGCAGCAGCACGTTCATCTGGTCGGCGATCATCCACTCGGGGTGCTTCATGCGGCCTCCTTCGCCGGCAGGCCGTGCGCGAGGATCTTCGCCATGCGCCGGTCCACCTCCGCGAGAAACTCGCGGCAGTGGCGCTCGGCCTCGGCGAGCTCGCCGGCGCTCGGCGTGAAGCGGATCCGGAAGAAGCGGAAGCGCTCGATCCTGATGCGCGGGTCGTAGTCCACGAAGTCAACCCATTTGCGGCCGGTGCAGAGGCACTGCACGAGCATCTGCGGGATGTACTCGGGCGGGACCTCGCCGGCCATGACGCGGCGCATGTGCACCGGCGTGCTGGGGCACTTGATCTCGAGCAGGCCCTCGTCGCCGACGAGCCCGTCCGGAGAGGCGCCGAAGTTCGGGATCTCCGGGTGCGGGATGAAGCCGGTGAGCTCGACGAACTCGCCGGTCTCTTCCTCGTACTTCTCGCGGGCGTCGCCCTCGTGGTCGATGCCCCACTGCATAGCCGGCGTGGTGCCGATGCCGACAACATCGCCCGTTAGACGCTCGGCCACGATCGTGTCGATGAGCGTCTCGTACGCCGCGAGCGGCTCGCCGGTGCGCTTGTTGCGCTGCAGGACGGCGGCCGCGCGGGAGGCGGTAAGGCATCCGCAGCGATCGGAGAACCACTGCTGGCCGCGCTGGAGCGGGTTGCTGTTGTCCGTCATCACATCTCTCCCTGTCCGGCGTCGGCGAGCTTGGCGATCTGCTTGAGGCGGTCATGGTTGCCGCTCTTGCTGAGCGCGACGCGCTGCTCCTTGGTGACGCCCTTGAAGAAGTCCTGGTAAGCCTTGGTGCCGTCATTGGCGGCCGCCTCGGCGCTCGCGAGCAGGTCGTGCTCGACCACCGGCGCGGCGATCTCGACGACCTCCTGGTCCGTGTCGGGCTGGCCCACGACCGGCACGCAGAACACCTGGAAGATGGCGTTCTTGTAGGCGTAGCTGAGCGCCTTGCCGGTGGCCTTGTCGCCGGAGTCGATGCCTTCGCCCAGGCTCTGGAAGGTCACGCTCGAGCCGTCCGTCGCGCACGTGATCACGTACTCGATCAGGATGCGGAGCTCGCGCGAGACTCGCTCGCCCTTGCCCTGCACCGTGGTCTTCACCGTGCCGGCGGAGAGCACCTCGATGCGAGACGGGCGGATGGCCAGCTGCTGCTCGGCGAGGATCGGCGAGAGCGCCTCGTAGACGGCGTCGATGCCGCGGTACTTGAAGGTGCCGCCGGCGGTGACGGTGCGGTCCTTGGCGATGCCGCGCTTGCGGAGCTCGTCGGCGGCGCGAACGATGGCGGCGTGCACCGCGGGAACGGCGGCGGTGCTGGTGTTCTGTTCAGTCATGAGTGCGTCCAGGATGAAAGAAAGAAGCCCCGGGGCGTAGGCTCTCCGGGGCTTGGTGTTGCGTGTCATGCGGCTCGGCGGTCAAGCTCGAGCATCTCCGCTAGGAAGAAGTTCGCGCGGTCCGCGACCTCCTCGAGGTCCTCGTCGCCGAGGTGCCGGGCGGCCTCGGGGTGCTCGCTGAGGTAGTCCTCGGCGTCCTCGGCCGTGCAGTAGCGGCCCTCGTCGTAGCAGAGGCTCGAGAGCTCGGCCGCGGCCTCGTCGAGCGCGGTCGCCTTGAGGAGCTCGGCGTAGGTGCTGAAGCCGTCAAGGTCGTTCGGAAGTTCGTGGTCGTAGCCCATCACGCGGCCTCCTTGCAGACGATGTCGGAGTAGTTCTCGTGGGCGAGACTGATGCATCTGTCGGCCTCGGCGAGCATCTCGGCCTTGGCCTTCTCGCGGGCCTCGCCCGTGAGCTTCGGCTCGTTGTCATCGATGTCGAGCCAGTAGTCGGGGTCCTTGACCTGCGACTGGTAGTAGTCGTACCAATGCCGGACCTCGGCCTTGAGCAGGCCTTCGGACGAGACGATGGCCTCGACCTCCTGCCACAGCCATGAGAGGTAGTCGTCGTACTCTCGCTTCGCCGGGGCGGTCATCCAGAAGGCCGTGATGAGCTCGTAGCGCTGCGCCTGGGTCAGGTACCAGCACTGATCCTCGACCGCGTCGCGGTCGAACGGGGTCATGTAGATGCCGCACTTCGAGGCGGTTCTGCGGGCGACATAGTGAAGAAGGGTTTCGGCCATGGTGTTCTCCTAGCGAATGAAGTAGAGGGTGATGACGAGCAGGAAGCTCACGGCGATGACGACGAGGAGCTCGACCTTGGCGAAGTACTCGCGGCGGGCGAGCTCGTAGTCGTCGAGCTCGAAGTCGAAGTAATCCTCGGCGCGGGGCGGGAAGAGCCATCTCATGGCTCACTCCTCGCCGTACGGGTCGGCGCAGAGCGCCTGCAGGCCGAGGGCCGAGCCGGTGTCGCTCGTGCAGTCTTCGCACAACCCGAAGTCAGCGGCGTAGCCGGAGCGGAATGTGATCATTGACCAGTCGTGCTCGCCGCCGCGGTCGCGATCGGGGACGTGAAGCTCGATCAGCGACTTGCGCGTCAGGCTCGGGCAGATCGAGACCGAGAGCTCCTCGTGCAGGTAGTCGTAGAGCGCGCCGACCGTGGCGAACTTCTGGCGCGGAAGTATTGCCGGCGCGGTCATCCTCTTAATGTCATCCGCGATCACGGCGACGAAATTCTGGTTGCCCATCAGCGTGCCGGCGAGCCACTCGAAGAAGTTCGTGTCGGTGTGGAACCCGTTCTCGACGGGCTCGACGGTGTTGAC
>NZ_JAUNSF010000102.1 GCF_030539355.1 Sutterella sp. | reverse complement strand
GTGAAATGAGGTCGTGGTAGTTATTGTAGGTTCTACTTCGACTAGTTCAGCCCCACCGGCAGCAGCCCGCGGCCGGACATGGTCTGCGCATGGAATTCGCGGAAGGTCGCGGCGTGGATGTCCCAGTCCGTGACCTCGGTCATGAGATTGAGGAGCTTGGAGACCGGATCATCGCCCTCCTTCAGATCCGGTCTCGAGGGCGGCGGCAACGTGAGCACGAAGACCTCCGTGTCAGGGAGCCTCGCCCAGCGCGAGTCGACATTGGAGATGGTCCGGAAGAAACTCGTCACGAGGCCGTAGGGACGGACCATGTCGAGACTCGGATCGTCACCGGCGAGGCCGGTGAAACCGTTCAGCAGCGTGTGCAGCTCGCTCTGGATCGCATAGACCTCGGCGCCGAAGCGCTCGAGCAGGAAGTCATGGAGGCTGAAGCCGCGGTCCTGCATCGAGGCATTGAATTCGAGGACGGCGTTGCAGCGGCGGTGACGGGCGTCCCAGAAGTGGGTGATGTACATGGCGCAGGTTCTCCTCTTCATTCTTTTCGAATGAGGAGAATTCTGCCTGAGCCCAGAACAGCCCGTCGGAACAAGCCGTCGGGGGCGGCCGCAGATGTCACGCCGCCCTGGCGTTCAGAAGCTCACTTCTTCTGCGGGACGAGAAAGAGCCGCTCGACGGCCTCCACGACCGACTGCCTGAGTTCTTCCCTGCGCTCCATCGCGTCGGGCGAGACCGCCCGGCCGTAGGAGCTCGCGGCCGTCCAGGCGGTGGCCATCGTCACGATGGACGTGAAGATGAAGTCCGCCGGGAACCGGTCCGTGACGATCCCCTTCCTCTGGGCCTCGCGGATCTGCTCGATCTGCTCCGTGACCGACAGGCCCTCCGGCATCGGGAAGTCCTCGTCGCTTGCGAAGCCGTGCCACTTGACGAGCCTCATGAGCCTCGGGCGGTCCATCGAGAAGTCAAAGAGCCGGCCCGCGTACTCGGCCAAGGTCACCTCCGGCAAGCGGATCGTGCCGTAGAACTCCGCGATCGCCTCGCCGAGCACCTTCTCGAAGAGCTGCTCCTTGCTGCCGAAGTAGTCGTAGATGAGGCTCTTGTTGGCCTTCGCCGCCGCAGCGATGCGGTCAACGCGCGCGCCGGCGATGCCGTGCGCGGCGAACTCGTCCGCGGCCGCCTCGTAGATGCGCCGCCTCGTCTCCTGCGACTGCATCGCTGCCTTCGTGAGCCTTTTCGGCTTCTCTTCTCCGGGCATCTGAAATCTCCTCGTCAGGTGGATCAGGTAATTGTACCCGCGGCCCCGCTGCGTCAGACACCTGCGCTTTCCCGCCTGTCGCGTAATTGCACCGGCGACGGACGCTTGACAACTCGGGGACCTGCGCACAGTATACCGACCAACTAGTTGGTCGTCGCAAAAAGAGAACGGCCGCGTCTCCCTCTTCCTTCTTCGGAGGAATTGATCATGTTGAAATCACTGCGTTCAAGCGGGCCCGCCGGACTGGCGTCGCTCGCCATCTTCGCCGGCGCATTTGCCCTGGCGATTTTTCTTCTCGCCGGCCCCGTCGACGCGCTCGCGCAGACCGTGGCGATTGATCCGAACTTCGGCACGCCCCCTCCGCCCAATGACGCGTTCCCGCAGGACCCCGAGCACGTCTTCATCGGCACCTCGTGCATGGTCGTGCTCGCCCTCGTCTTCTGCGCCATCGCCTTCCACGACGCCTGGAAGTGGAAGACGACGGTGCCGATCGGACTCGTCCTCGGCGCCGCCTTCTGTGTGGTGCCCGAGGTGATCGACAACTATCTCGGCGGCGTGTACTGGTCGCAGTCCCATGGTCCTGACCAGATTCTCTATGTTTTACTTGGACGTGAGTTTGACTATTATGTGTCCCTGATGTGGTGGGCGTTCGGCGCCTGTCTCGGCTACATCCTCTACGGCATGCTGCTCAGACGCGTCAAGACCCGCACGCTGTGGCTCGGCATGGCCCTGTCTATGCTGGCCGACATCATCATCGAGGAGCTTCTTCTCAACTACGGCGGCATCTACTGCTACTACGGCAACCAGCCGATGATCCTCATCTCCAAGTTCCCCATGTGGTGGATGTTCGCGAACGTCTCGGCGCTCTTCATTTCGGTCGCGATCGCCTACAAGTACCGTCACTGGCTCAACGGCTGGCGCTGCATCTTCATGTTCTTCCTGATGCCCTTCTGCTACATCGGAGGGTGGGAACTCGCCGGCATGCCCGTCGTCTTCGCGATCAACGGCAACTTCTCGCCGCTCGTCACGCAGGCCCTCGGCATCGCCACCGCCGTGATCTCGCTCGTCCAGATCGCCGGAACGATGCACATCGTGCTCGGCCGCAATCCGCTTGACGCCGGCATCCCCGAGGCCGAGAGCGAATCGATGGCCGTGGCCCAGGCCGCGCGCGAAAGGCTCTGAAGCGAACCAACGGCTCCGATGAACCGCTGACACAAAAAGGAGAAAGACCATGCTTGGGGATCTGCGGACACTTTTGAGAGGGAAAAGCAGTGGTGCGGGCGGAACGAAGTCCGACGCATCCTCCGCAGATACCCCGGGCTGGTCCGGGATCGGCGGGCTCACGAGCGAGGTGGCGCGCGTGCGCGCCATGATCGAGCTCCCTCTGCTTCACCCCGATCTTTTTGAGAAGCTCGGCCAGACGCCGCCCCGGGGGCTCCTCATGTTCGGGCCGCCGGGCTGCGGCAAGACGCTCATCGCCAGGACGGTGGCGAAGGAATCGGGCCTCCACTTCATCACCGTGAACTCTCCCGGGATCATCAGACAGAACTACGGCCAGAGCGAGGCGCAGCTCCGTGAGATCTTCGACGAGGCCGAGAGCCACCAGCCCTCGGTGATCTTCTTTGACGAGTTTGACGCGCTCGCCCCGAACCGCGACCACGTCCTCGGCGACCTCGAAAAGCGAGTCGTCTCCCAGCTTCTCGCGCTGATGGACGGCGTCAAGGGCCGCGGGCGCGTCATCGTGATGGCGGCCACCAACCGCCCGAACTCGATCGACCCGGCGCTCAGGCGTCCCGGGCGCTTTGACCGCGAGATCGAGATCAGAACGCCTGATCGCGAGGGCCGGCGCGAGATCCTTGCCGTGCACACGCGGAAGATGCCGCTCGCCGACGACGTCGTGATCGACGAGATCCTCGAGCGAACGCCCGGGTTCGTGGGCGCGGACCTCGCCGCCGTCGCGCGCGAGGCGGCGCTCGCTGCGGTCAACGAATACGCTCGTCAGCCACCTTCCCCCGACGGCTCCAGGCCGGAGCCGAAGGTGGCGATGCGGCACTTCGAGGCCGCGCTCTCCGAGATCCATGTCTCCTCGACCCGTGAGTTCGCGAGCGAGGTCCCCGAGGTGCACTGGGCGGACGTGGTGGGGTTGGACGACGCGAAGCACCTTCTGCGCGAGGCGGTGGAGCTGCCCCTGCGGCACGGGGCTGTACTCAAGAAGCTCGGGCTCTCGGCCCCCGCCGGCATTCTCCTCACCGGCGCGCCGGGAACGGGCAAGACGCTGCTGGCCCACGCGCTCGCGACCGAGTCGGACGTGAGCTTCATCGCGGCGAGCGGCCCGGACATGCTCTCCAAATGGGTGGGCGACGCCGAGAAAGGCATCAGAAATCTTTTCGAGAAGGCCCGCCAGAGCGCTCCGTCGGTGATCTTCATCGACGAGGCGGATGCGCTCCTCCCCGAACGGCGTCGCGACACGGGCTCCAACCGCGTGATGGAGCGCATCGTCGGCCAGTTCCTCCTCGAGATGGACGCGAACCGCGGCCGGGGCGTGCTCGTCCTCGCTGCGACCGGGCGCCCCGACATCCTTGACCGGGCGCTCCTGCACCCCGGGAGGTTCGAAGTGACGGTGGAGCTTCCGCTCCCTGACCTCGCCGTGAGGGAGAGGATGTTCTCGAAGTTCCTCGAGGGGCGCACCGCGGAGCCCTTCCCTGATCCTGCCGCGGCCGCGGAGGCCACCGACGGGTTCTCGGGCGCGGACATCGCGGCGGTCTGCCGGCGTGCGCTGATGGAGGCCTTCACCGACGAGCTCGCGCTCGGACACACCGGGGAGGAGGCGCGCGTGACGGCGCCGCTCCTCGCGGAGGCGATCAAGGCGGCGAGCGTGGCGAAGACGGCGGTCTGAGCCCGGGGGATCATGGAGACGGCCGGTGTTCCGATATGGAGCGCCGGCCGTCCGTGTTTCTTTGTCGGTGCCGCTCAGAGCCAGTGCAGCCAGGGATGGTAGTGCGAGCCGAAGATGTTCCTCATCGGCTTCCTTTCCTCAAGGATCCTCGCCTTGGCGTTGAATACGGTGTCCAGGATCCCGAGCTCGGTCGCGAGGCCGCGATAGACATTGCCGATGAGTTCGTTCATCTCGTCCGCGGTGACGGTCACGCTCTCTGTGAGCGACGTGAGCCGGGCGAGCCTCGCGGAGAGAAAGCCGGTCAGCGTCTCCCGGCAGGCGCGGGAGTCCGTGAGCTCGAGGTTTCTCGTCTCGATCAGCAGCCGCTCCAGGCGCCACACCGTGTGGAAGTCCATGGCGCCCGTCTCCTCAAGGAAGGCGACGGCCAGCGTCACCGCGTAGAAGAGCTCGCCGAAGAGCCTCACGGCCTCGCGCGAATCGATGACCGAGAGCTCGAGGAAGACGGGCTCGAAGAGCAGGTAGAACTCTCTCCTGAAGGTTCTGCGCGGATCGGGCTCGAGGAGGAAATTGCGCGGGCTCTCGCGGATCGCGAGCAGGTTGTTGCGCAGGTGCCAGTCGATCATGTACTCGAACTGCGTCAGATCGTCTGACGGCACCTTGGTGGTTCTCGCGAGCGTCCCGGCGCACTCCGGGTCGACGGCGGCGATGATCCTGCCGGCCCGCCCGAGCGCGTCCTGCAGCCGCTCGAGCCGCTCACCGAAGAGGTCCTCGCCGAGGAGACTGCAGAGCTTCCTCGTCCGATTGAGGAGGCAGAAGATCCGGCAGACCGTGTGGAGCGACATCCTGCCGCCGTGCGTCCTCGGCTCGTCGGCGAGCCGGTGAAGCAGGTCCCGGGCATTGGTGCGCTGCTTCTTGAGGCTGATGAAGAAGCGCTTCTCCGTCTGCACGATGAAGAAGGCGATCGCCCTCTCGAAAACCGCGGCATCCCCGGCGGAGACGGGCACGAGACGAAGGGGCGGCTCGAGCGTGAAGTCGAAGATCCGCCGCCGGTCGGTCTCGAACGTCCGCGTGTCGCCCGTGCCGATGTTCTCCTCGGTGACGAAGAGGTACCGCACGGGGAACTCCGCGGGGTCGCGCGAGAAGCACCCGCGGTTCGCCCTGCGGCGCACGGCGTCCCGCACGTGGTCGCGGCGCCACTCGGTGACTCTGGGGCACGACGACGCGAGCACGGCGGCGATCCGGAGCGCCATGCGGCACTCGTCCGAATCCACGGCGCCGGGGCGCGGCTCGCCCTTCGCGAGGACGCAGAAGGTCCGCACGGCGGGCTTCCCCTCCGGGGCGATCCCGAGCACCGAGAGGAAGGTGTTGTCGTTGTCGGTGCGGAAGACCGCGACAATGAAGCCGAGGGCGTTCCCGAGGCCGAGGAAGTCCGTGGGTTTCGTGAAGACGCTGAGGAAGGGGCAGCCGATGAGGCGCGGGAGGTTCCGCAGATCCGCGGCCCCGGCGTCCCGGGACCTGAGCACCGCCTCGTCGATCCCGACCGAGCACGGGTTGAAGACCCAGGCGGCGAGGAACTGATGCGCGCAGAGGTCGGCGAGCACGTCCCGGCCGGGCCGCTCCTCCCTGCGCTCGACATGCCCGATCTCCTCCGCGGGCGCGCAGTAGGCGTTGCGCTCGACGGTGAACTGCGCCCCCGTGAGCGACCCCGGTTCGTGGAAGTCGTAGGTCCGGGTGCGCTGGCGCTCCCAGGGATCGATCTCCCTGTAGAGCTCAAGAATGCGCGCCCGGGCGACGCCGGTGCGCAGCGTTATGGCCTGCGTGTTCATCGTCAGTACCCCGTCGCGTTCTCGAGATGCCCGCCGCACCAGCCGATCAGGATCCTCTGCTCGTCGGGCAGAACATCGAAGTAGAGCCTCAGCATGTGCCGGGGGTCGCCGTCGTTGCCGAGCTTCAGGTGCTTCTTCATCGGATAACGAACGCCGTTCCAGTAGAAGTTCCTCTGGCGGGCGAACCTGGCCATCGTGCCCTCGCTCTCGTGCGGCGCGTACTCGGTGGTGGAGAAGACGACGTAGGGGTCCTGCCCGTTCCTCACGCGGTCGAGGTAGTCGATCGCGAGCCGCGAGAGAAGCGAGAGCAACCCCTTCTGGTTCTCGAAGTGGGCGTCGGCCTCTGCGGCGCTCTCCCAGGCATCCTTGCAGACGGCGACGCGGTCGGGCATGAGCGTCGTCACGATCCGCAGGCACTCGGTGACCGTGGGGGTTCTGAGGCCCGCGAGCACCTGAAGGATCTCGGCGCTGCCGGCGGTGGTGACGATGCGCTTGCGCCCCTCGACCGCCCGCTCGTAGGCGTCGTTGTCGATGGCGTTCGCGAGCGCGTAGTTCTCGCTCTCGAGCTCGCGGATGCGGTCGTCAAGGAGGAAGGTCGAGGCGACGAGCGCAAGGTTCTCGCTCTCCTTCTCCTTCATCGCGGCCTCGAGGCCCGCGATGGTGTTTCTGAGGCTCGTGTTCTCCGAGCGAAGGAATGTGGCGAGCTTCGCCGCCTTCTTGTCTGTCGCCATGGACCGTTCCGTCATCAATCTGGTCTTGGGGGAGCGGCCCGCCCCGGCAGGACGCGGCGGACCGGCGGCCCCCGGCGGGAGGCGCGGCGCGAAGCGTGCGGCCGGGGACGCCGCAGGATTGAGGGCATTCTACGGGGAGCTGAGGCGGGACACGGCATGAACATGTCATCTTTAACAAACGGCAACCTTGAGACCGGATGCCGCGGCGAATCCGGGAGCCGCCTCCTCCGGCCCGGGACCGCCCGGAGCGGCTGCAATGGAATGAAGCGAGGCACTTCCCGGGGTGCGTGGTAGCATCGAGGCACTTCATCCGGAGCTCTCCTGCAATCCCCATGCGAGCCAAAGCTTTCGTCACCATTCCTCTCGAGGCATTCAAGGACGGCCTTCTGATCACGGGCCTCAGCGAGCGCCAGCGGCGCGAGTACGCCGGTTTCGTCGCCTCGCTCCTCGGCAGCGGCGGCGTGGCCTTGGCCGCCCGGGCGCTCGGCATGTCGCCCGAAACGGTGCAGAAGGGGCTCGAGGAGTTCACCGCGCTCTCGGAGAAGGCCGACGCCGAGTTTGAGAACGCCGCCCGGGCCGAACCCGATGCCTCCCCCAGGGCGCTCCCCGCCGGCGACCGGATCCGCCGCCCCGGAGGCGGCCGCAGATCCGCGGTGCAGAAATACCCCGGGCTCAGGAAGGAGCTCGAGCTCCTCCTCAGTCACTGCCAGGAGAACGACCCGACGCGCAGGATCCAGCCGCTCCTCTGGACGACGCTTTCGCTCAGGAAGCTTCACGAGCATTTCGCCGCCTGCGGCTTTGAGCTGAGTCACACCGTCGTGGGCGAGATGCTGGACGACATGGGCTTCGAGAAGCACGGGAACCGGAGGATGCCTGCGGCCCTGGGGCCGCTCTCCTCCGCCGACGAGCAGTTCCACGTCATCAAGAACAAGGCTTCGGGCTTTCGGGGCCGGTGCGAGCCCGTCGTCGTTCTTGACTGCGGCGAGACCGGAAAACTCGCCGATCCCGGAGAGTGCCGCCCTGCCGAGGACCTGCCGGCGTCGCCCTTCGGCGCCCGGGTGATCGACGGGAGCACCGCCTTCGTGAATCTCATGAGCCCCGGGAGCGGCGCCGGCGCCGCCCTGATCGCGGCCGAGAGCCTCGGCCGGTGGCTCCATGCCGTCGGACGCGTCAGTTTCCTCAGCAACCGCTGGTTCCCGGCCAGGAGCCTCTATGTCGTCGTGAGCGGCGTCGGGGAGACCGAGGCGGATCTGCGGCTCTGGAAACACGCGCTCGCGCAGATCGCGGAGCGCACGGGGCTAGAGATCCATGTCTCCCACCTGCCGCCCGGCACGCTGAGGTGGTATCAGGTGCAGCATCGGTTCCTCTGCTGCAGTCCGGGGGACCCGGAAAACGATCTGCCCGCGAAAGTCGAGGCGGTCGTCCGCCTGATCACGCAGCCCCCGGGAACCGGAGGCGAAATTACGGTGGACCGCCTCGCCGATCCATCCGAGTACGATCGCGACGCGACCGTCCCGGATGAGGTCTTCCGGACAATCGACACCGAGCCGGGCCACATGGGCGGCTGGAACTATGTCATCCGCGGGTTCGTCTGACGCACGGGGCTCGCCGGAATCGAAACAGCCTCCATGCCGCGAAGCAAGGAGGCTGCACCGAGCGAGAGGCCCGTCCACGCAGGTTTCTTAGGCCTGCCGGCTCCTCAGGCAACGGAAGCCGAGTCTGCAACGAGGCGAACCCCGCCCCCGGCGACCGTCTTTAGCGACATTATACATCTGTGCCTGCTCCCCCGCACGCAGACAGATGATTCAGAAGTCCTGCCGAGGCCACAACAGAACATATGCCTTCTGTTGAGGCATTTAACACAAAGCATATGTTCCGTTGAACCCGGCTTCATTGATTGAGGGACTCGTCGGCTTCCTTCCAGGGATTGACCACAGCGACGCCCGGGTAGTCCTGCTCGCTTGTCCACGTGAATTAAGGTTTGTCCCGCGTGTTGAATACAGTTTGGGGCGATGTGAAATAGAAATGTCCACCTTCCAAAGCCGCCATCCCCCGGGAACCTGGCCGGGACCACACCGCTGGCACAAGGCGACGGTTGGGGCATCTCGGGCTCCTCAGGCGCTCTGACACTGCTCACGGCCTGGGTGCTGACGAGAAGCCGAAGCCGCACCGTACTGATGGAAGAGACAAACCGTATTTCACAAAAAGTAGGACAAACTGTATTTCACAAGGACATCGCTCCTGGTGACGATCGTCATCCCCCTCGCCGCCGCAGTCGCGGCGATCCAGGCGGCCGCTCCGGATATCTGGCCATCCGCCTGCAGCGCCGTGAAGGCCCGCACGACCTCCATATCCACAGGAAGGATCCGCCCCTCGAAGAACGGCAGGACCTGCCCCTCGTACCAGTTCCGGAGCGCCTCCGCCTTCCGCAGATCCGTCTTCCGGAGCGCACGGATGCCGGACTCGAGCTCGGCACAAGTCATCGCAGAGACAAACAGATCCTCCGGCGGGACGGCGTTGAGCCAGGCGGCCGCGGGAGAGGAGCGGTCACTGCCCAGCCTGCGGATCGCGGCGACTGCGCCCGTGTCAAGCAGGTACTTCATCTGTCACCACTCCACAGCACGAAGACCCATCTCAAGCCGCGGCACCTCGAAGTCGATGTCCGCGGTCTCGGGCGACGCGAGGAAGTCGACGATGCCCTTCCTCGGCACCTTGGTCAAGGCCTCCCAGTCCTCCCAGCGCAGGAACACGTACTCGGGCCTGCCGCGGTTCGTGATCACCACGGGCCCCTCTTGGGCGAGCTCATGGGCGAGCTTCTGGTTCTGGTTGAACTCCCGGCTCGTCATGCACTTCTTCTTCATTCGTCAACCTCCCTGCGGTGCGGTTCGCTTCCTCTCATCGGGAAGCAATGTAATGACATGATATCAATTTGTCATGACATCCACTCTCATGGCAGTGCTCCGGGCCGTGCTTGGGGGTGCCGGGGCCGAGGAAGGAAATCCCGCCCGGGGCATCTGCCGGGAGCGGGATCGGTCCGGGGGAGGTTCACCGGCCTCCCGCCGTGTTCCTCACCGACGGAAGCACTGTCAGTTCCGCCTCCTCGCGGGCTGCCGTACCTCCTCCTTCACGACGCGGAACCCGATGACTTCAGACGCCGTCCCTGCGCTCGCGTGCCTCGTGCGGTCCTCCGTGCGGCAGGACATACGGCTGTCGTTCCAGGCGCAGCCCTTCACCGCGAAACCGTCCCCGGCCGGCGTGCTCGTCCACTCCCTGGCATTGCCCCACATGTCGATCGCGCCGCTCGCGGAGAGCGTCCCCTTGAAGGCGTGCACGCTCATGAGGCCTTGCCCGAGACCGTTGTTGAAGTCCGCGTCCTTCGGCATGTGGCCGGCGGCCATCTCCCACTCGAAGCTCGTCGGGAGCCGGTAGACCGCGCCGGTTTTGTCCTCTTCGGTCAGCCATCTGCAGTAGTCGACGGCGTCATAATAGGAGACGCCGGTGACGGGAAAATCCCCCTGCTCTGAACGCCCGCGCTCCGCCGGAACCTTTTTGCCTTTTGCCGCCATATACCTGTCATAATCCGCCACGGTAACCGGCGCATAAGCGACGAAAACATTCCGCCCGGCGCCGAGAACGGGGAGATAGCCGGAGTCGCTGCGCCTCGCCCCGGGGTTCATGCGGGTGTCGGTGAACCGCGCGATCGTCCGGTCAATGGCCTCCTCGCGGCCGCGGACCATCTCGTCGACGATCTCCTGCATCTGCGTCACCTGCTCCTGCCGGCGGGCCGTGCGTCTGAGTTCCTCGAGCTTCGCGCGCTTCTTCGCGAGCACCCGGTCGTAGTTCTCTCCCACCTGACGCCTGAGCGCCGCGAGGTTCTCCGCGGAGGGGTTCCTCCGGTACGCGGCGATGAGCCGCCGCGTCTCCTCGGAGAGCTGCGGGCGCTCCTTCTCGATTGTGGTGCTGTACTTGAAGATTTTCGCCTCCGGGTTGTACCGGGGGCCCTCGTCGGCGAAGGCGGAAAATGCGCACGCCGCCGCCGCGATGAACACGGCGCTTTTCAAGGCGGTATGGCTCAAAAACA
>NZ_JAUNSF010000101.1 GCF_030539355.1 Sutterella sp. | reverse complement strand
ACACTCCATGCTGCCGAGCTCTTCAGCAGTTCAAGAGCCTGATAGGGTACCTACGGACAACGCCACTGCGTTCAAGAACATGTACGAGTCGCTCGGCAAGCTCGGCGGCAAGCTCATGACCCAGACCCGTGCCTATGACCTCGAGCAGGACAAGGACGGCAACGTCACGGCCGTGATCGCCGAGAAGGCTGACGGCGGCAAGCTCACGATCCGCACGAAGGCCGTGGTCCTCGCCTCCGGCGGCTTCGGCGGCGACGCCAAGCACCTCGCCGAGGCGATGGAATCCGACCAGCTCACGAACCGCATCGCCTGGGGCAACATGGGCGAGGGCCTTGAGATGGCCTGGAAGGCCGGCGCCCAGAAGATGGGCGAGCATCACGCCCTCATCCACGCCGCCGAGATCGACGGTCTGTCGACCTCCTCGGCCGGTGCCAAGGGCATGATTGACGCGAACCTTCTCGTGCGCGTGCTCAAGACCCCGCTGCTCTGGGTTGACCAGGCCGGTCACCGCTTCTGCAACGAAGAGCTGATCTACGACACCGTCTACTGGTCGAACGCCGCGTACTCCGTGGGCGGCAAGTACTTCGTGGTCGTGGACGGCAAGACGCTTGACGCCTACACGAACGACCAGTTCCCGTTCGAGGTCTCGGGCGCCGGTCCTGAGAACCCCACCGGCAAGGGTGACTTCCGCGCGCTGATGGAGGAGGCCGTCCGCCAGGGCGTCGCCTTCAAGGCCGACACGCTCGAGGGTCTTGCCAAGGCCGCCGGCTTTGACAACTCCTTCCCGCAGCAGATCGCCGACTACAACAAGGCGGTCCAGACCAAGAAGGATCCGTTCGGCAAGCCCGCCGAGTTCCTGAAGTACGAGGTCAAGGACGGCCCGTTCTACGCGCTGCGCGCCAAGACCGTCTCGCTCTCGACCCTCGGCGGCGTCCGCGTCAACGAGAACATGCAGGCTCTTGACCACAACTACAAGGCGATCGGCGGCCTCTACGCCGTCGGCAACAACGCCTACGGCTTCTACACGGCTCCGTCCTACCCGCCGTACCAGGGCCTCGCCCTCGGCTTCGCCTGGAACTCCGGCCGCATCGGCGGTTCCGAGGCCGCTGACTACGTCAAGACGCTGAAGTAATCCCAGCCGTTCTCTCCCGGTCCGCTCTCTTTTCTCTGACGAACGCGCCGCTCCGTTCTCTGCTTCTCCTGCGGAGCGGCGCCGTTTTTCCCGGACCGGCTCTCTTCTCAAAGTGCTGCGCCCCCTCAGTCTGACCGGTTCCCGATCCGGTCGGACTGAGCAGGTGCACCCCTCGAAAAGGAAACATGCGCAAATGACCACCAAGTTCCGCATCACTGCGCTCTGCGCCGCGCTCGCTGCCGCGGCCGCTCTCGCCACCCCCCGCCTCCGCCGGCTCCGTCAAGATCGGCGGCATGGTCGACACGGGCCTCAAGTTCTCCAGCGTCGACGCCGGCGGCAGCCAGGGCTCGCAGCAGAAGTTAGAGATGGCCGACGGCATGCTCGACGCCAACCGCATCATCTTCATCGGCGAGGAGGATCTCTCCGAGCGCACGAAGCTCGGCTTCTGGCTCGAGGCGAGCTACGCCTCAGACTCGGGCGCGATGAAAACCTCCGGCTCTCTCTTTGACCGCGGCTCCTACATCTTCCTCAACAACCAGGACTACGGCCAGCTCGCCGCGGGCCGCATCGGTCTGATGCGCTCGGGCGGCACGCCGCTCACCTTCGACATCACCGGCCGCCGCGTCAGCCCCTTCGGCACCGGCTGGGGCGACCTCGCGAGCCCGATGTACTCGATGCCGTTCTACGGCTTCCCCGTGAGCAACATGCTCCAGTACGACTCGCCGATGATCCATGGCGTGCAGGCCCACGTGCAGTACTCGTTCCAGATCGACACGAGCACGGGCACCGAGGGCAAGTCCTCGGCCGACCGCTACGGCGCCTTCGCGCTCACCTATGACGGCGGCGACCTGAACCTGGTCGGCATGGTCGACTGGATGAACGAGGCCACGGGCACGGCGAACCCCGACCCGCATGACTCCTGGACCTTCATGCTCGGCGGCAACTACGACTTCGGCGTCGCGAAGCTCTACGCTACCGCGACCTACTTCAAGGACGCGAACAACGTCTGGTGGCTCCCGGGCTTCGACGACACGAACTACAACCTCTTCAACGGCTGCGACCAGATCAACGGCTACTCGGTGACGCTCGGCACGAAGATCCCGGCCTGGGGCGGCGCGATCAACCTCTCTGCGATGTACCTGGACGCCGACTACGACGACGAGGTCACGGCCGAGACGGCCGCGCAGATCGGCACGGATCTCAAGCGCTACACCTTCGTCGCGGGCTACGAGTATCCGCTCAGCAAGCAGACCACGCTCTACGGCGCCGCCGGCTTCTTCAAGGACAAGGTGAACTACGTCTCCGCCGGCAACACCTATGACGATCCGTTCGTGACCCAGGTGATCATCGGCATCCACCACAACTTCTGATTCCGTTCCGCGCCCGCGCTCCAGCGCTCTCCATGGCGGCATCGATGTCCGCGGGGACACCGGAGGCGCGGCCGCCAACCTCCCAATGCCGCGCCTCCCACGGGAGGGTGCGGCGCGGGCACGGTCGGAACCTGACTGCAACCGGCCTGCAGGTGCTGACGTTTCCGAGGCTTTCCATCTCCGGGAGCGTCTCCTCGGGCGTCCGTCACCCAGGCCGGGCTGCGTTTTTTCCCCGAGAGACGAAAATGTTTGACACCAAGCACCTGCAGGCGTTTGCGACACTCGCCGAGCACATGCATTTCAGCAGAACGGCGAAGGTGCTCGGCGTCTCCCAGTCCACGCTTTCCGCGCAGATCCGCGCCCTCGAGGAGGAAGTGGGCGGGCCGCTCATCAACCGCTCCAACCGGACGCTCTCGCTCACGCCCGTGGGCGAGGTGTTTCTCCAGGACTGCCAGGGCATTCTCTCGATGATGGCCCGGGCGAAGAGAAACAGCGAGGACATTCTCGGAGGAACGGTGGCGACGCTCCGGGTCGGCGTCTGCTCGGCCATGATCTCGTCGGGAATCTTCACCGAGGTTCTGCACGAGTCAAGGAAGCGCTTTCCTTCGCTCGATCTGATCGCCGAGGAAAATCCGCCGGCGACGCTCGCGAAGAAACTCGCCGACGGCCGCATAGACCTGATGATGAGCATCACCTACGGCGTGAGCTTCTCGTCTCCGGTCTCGGCCATGCCGCTCGCGGCCTGGCGCGCCGCGCTCATCGCGGAAAAGAACATGGATCTCGGGGTGAGCGAGGATGACTCGGTCCCGGGGATCGACATGAAGCGCATCGCCGAGTATCCCTTCGTGCTCTATGAAAATTCGGGCTGCGAGTCGCCGCCCGTGGTCGACACGGCGCTCTCCTTGCATCCGAAGCGTGTCATACGGCTCGGCTCGGTTCGCCTGATCATGGACTACGTGAACGAGGGCGGCTGCGTCGCGATGGTGCCTGAGGCCGATCTCTGGATGATGCGACCGGAGACAAAGGCTGTCTTCGTGCCCGACACCTACATGGACGCCAAGGCGGTGAGGCTCGCGACGAGCAACTCGCCCACGATGCTCAGGTTCTTCCGCATGCTCGACGAAATGTTTGTGACCAAGAAGGTGCTCCGCGCCTGAAGGACAAAGGATTTCCCTGGCAGAGGGGTCTTGTGATTGCAGCATGCTCTGGCCTCAGGAAGGCGCTGTCGCGAGAGGGACGACAGAACCGCCGGGGCATGCTGCTTCTATTTCCCCGGAGGCACTGGGGACGATGCGCCCGCGGCGGTCCGGCAGGGACGGATACGTGAATCCAAAGGGACAGTTCTGAGCGAGATACGGGCAACCGCCGGCACGCGGGACGCGCGATAATTCGTACTCACTTTCACTTAGACAGCAGTCCGTCGCCATCTCCCGTCCCCGAGGTTCCCTTCCCATGAGTTCCAGGCAGAGCCGCACCCAGAAGCTTCTCGAGACCCTGCGCGGCGGCGGCACGCTCACGGGCGGACAGGAGTTCGAACTCGTCGCGCGCCTCGCCGTGCCGAGCGTGCTCGCGCAGATTTCCTTCATCCTGATGCAGTACACAGATGCGGCGATGGTCGGTCACCTCGGCGCCAACGGCTCCGCGGCGGTGGGCCTCGTGAGCACCTCGCTCTGGTTCCTCTTCGGCCTGGGCGGCTCGTCGATCATGGGCTTCTCGGTCCAGACGGCGCACAGGATCGGCGCGAGGGAATATGACGAGGCGAAGAGCCTCGTCCGGCAGGCGATCACCACGGTCTTCATCTTCGGCAGCATGCTCGCCGCGCTCGGCGTTGCGGTTCACACGGAGCTCCCGCACTGGCTGGGCGGCGACCCCTCGATCGCCGAGGACGCGTCGCTCTACTTCTTCATCAACGCCTTCTTCCTGCCGGCGACGTTCTTCTGCTGGCTCGGCAGCGCGCTGCTGCGCGCCTCGGGCGACATGAAGACGCCGAGCATGCTCGGCATTCTGATGTGCGTGACGAACGTCATCTTCAACTGGTTCCTGATCTTCCCGACGCGCGAGATGGAGATCCTCGGCATCACGATGACGATGCCGGGCGCGGACCTGGGCGTCGCGGGCGCGGCCTGGGGAACGGTGATCGCCGAGGGACTGAGCGCCGTGCTGATGTTCTCGCAGCTCATTTTCCGCTCGCCGGAGCTCAGGCTCATCGGCACCCGCGGCAGCTTCATTCCGAAATTGCCCGTGCTGCGCCGCGCTGTGACGATCGCGGCCCCGGTCGCGGCCGAGCGCGTGATGATGACGGGCGCGCAGATCGTCTCGACCATGATCGTGGCGCCCTTGGGCATCTTCTCGATCGCGGCCCACACGCTCGCCATCACCGCGGAGAGCGTCTGCTACATGCCGGGCTACGGCATCGGTGACGCGGCCTCGACACTGGTCGGCCAGTCGGTCGGCGCCCGCAGGCCCGATCTCGCGCGCCGCATCGCCTGGAAGTGCGTCGGCGTCGGCATGACCGTCATGACGGCGATGGGCGTCTTCCTCTTCATCTGCGCCCCGATGCTGATGGGCCTCATGACCGAGGTTCCGGAGGTGATCGAACTCGGCACGCAGGTGCTGCGCATCGAGGCCTTCGCCGAGCCGATGTTCGCCGCGGCGATCGTCTGCTACCAGTCCTTCATCGGCACGGGCGACACGCTCATCCCGGCGATCTTCAACCTCTCGACGATGTGGCTCGTGCGCATTTCGCTCGCCTGGATTCTGGCGCCCATCTGGGGGCTCGCCGGTGTCTGGACCGCCATGTGCACGGAACTCATCGTGCGCGGTTCGCTCTTCCTCATTCGCATGAAGAGCGGCGCGTGGCTCAAGAAGGTCGAGCAGCGCGTGCGGAACGAGGCCGCGAAGCCCGCGGCGGAGGAAGCGTCGGAGGCGAAGCCGGCCTGAGCGCCGGCCGGGCGGGGAAGGGCGCCTTCCCGAGGCTCTGGAACACAGCAAAAGAGGCGGTCCCGCAAAGGATCGCCTCTTTGTCCTCAAGCGAAGGAATTGCAATGTTTTCGCTTGATTATTCAGCCGCAGGAGCCTCAGGCTTCTTGATCAGCATCTCCTCGTCGGTGAAGCCCGCCTCCTGAGCGGCGATGTACCACTTCGGGCGCTTGCCGCGGCCCGTCCAGGTCTCGGGACCGTCGGGGTTCTGGAACTTCGGCTCGCCGGCGTTCGGCGACTTGATCTTGATGCTGTGGCCGTCCTTGCCGAGCTGCAGCTCGGAGGCGGTGAAGTCAAAGACCTCGATCAGGCGGAGGCATTCCTCGCGGGCGTTGTTGCGCAGCACTTCCCATTCCTGCTGGAGGGCGGACTGCTTCTCACGGTGAGCGTTGACCTGCTTGAGGATTTCTTCTGACGTCATCGGCATTTTGCGTTAACCACGTGTACAGGTTGGAAAAATCGGGGGAGTTCCCGGGGGAACGGGCATTGAAAGCAACATTTTAGGCGCGCCCGGACCAATTGACGCGGTTTTGACTGTATCGCTTCGTTAAGGGATGCCCCTGATCCTGACGGCCTTCGGGAGGGGGCTGTTTCCCGGAGGGACGGCCCCGGGGGCGGTCCGCTGACCCCGGGAACCCGGGCGGCCGGATCCTCCAGGGGCGGATTTTCGGTCCGGGCAGGCCTCCGGACGGCTCAGATCCTGCGAAATTCCCTGTTTTTCAAAGAACTGAGCTCAATTAGTTCGACATCAAACCTGAAAAGCCGGGTACTGCTAACTTTTTTGAGCAGACTTTTTCGGGAATGAGGGGCTTTTGTGCTGAAAAATGCAAAATAGTTGTGTTCTAATTTCAATGTACTTTTGTTGATATCTGCAATTTAGTTGTGTATAATTGACGGTACTGAATGAATGGAGGCGATCTCGTTTCCTTCATGGTTCTGAGTGGTTGTGAAATGAATTGATGCCAATGACAGGGAGTTGGTGAGATGATCAGACGAAATGAGATACTCCGGATTGAGGGAGAGAACTTCAGAGTTGTTCAGATCTTCGGGGATCTGGCGATGCTCATTCGCATGAAAGGGCAGTCGGTGGAGCTCATCCGCATGGATGCGCAGAGGCTCGATGAAGAGGTGAAGGCCGGTACGGTGACAGTTGAACTCGACAAGTGGAGTGACATCGAGCACCGCGAATTCCCGGAGTCAATGATCAATACGGGTAAGGAAGCCTATGAACTCATCCGCGCCATTGTCTCCAATCCGGAGATCTATGTGGAGCACGGACTGAGGCGCGTTCTCCGTGAGGCTGCGAAGGGCGACAGAATGATTGAGCGCCGGCTCGGTCTCCTCGTCGGCATCTACTGGCGCCGGGGCCAGGTCTGGCAGTCGCTGATCCCTGATTATGTGAGAAATACGGGCCATGTGGAGGGCGGCAGGAAGCGCGGCCGGCGCGCCGCGGACGGACGCGAGACCGGTGCGGCGCTCACGCCGGAGTGGCTCGGTCGAATGGAGGTGATCTGCCAGAAGTATCTCCTAGGAGAGGAAAAGGCGACGCTGCAGGAAGCCTATGACGCATTCGTGCGTGACGCCAGGACAGCGCTTGAGGCGGGTGAACTCAAAATCGAAGTGAATGAGGGTGAGGAGAGTGCAGAGAATGAATCCGCAGGCATTCCGAGCTTTCACCAGTTCTACTACTTTCATCGCACCCGCCATGGGAAGAAACGAGTGAAGAAGGAAGAGAAGATTGCGGAGAATGAAAAGACGGGCGATGAAATGGAAATGGGTGAATGATTTCCGTCGTTTCAGTTCTATAGGTATGAATGAGAACGGCTGATTGGGTCGGAATTGAATTGAAAGTGAGTAGAGTCTGTTGATTGCTTTTTGAATGGAATTCATTCTGTTGAATGCATTCAGTTGGAAATGTAAAATTGAATTGCAATATTTGGATATGCCTGCATATCTCTGCAAAACTAAATTACAGAAAATTTGCAATGCCGGAGGCGTCGGCAGGGGCGTCCGGAGGGCGCGGACGGCTCCGAAAATTACGCCATATAATGCTACTTATCGTGCGTAATGCGGATTCAGGGGCCTGAATCCGCAAAGAATACGGGTTAACCCGGATAGATCTCGGGAAAGAGCGGCGCCGACGGGGTGCCAGCCCCGGGGCGGCGGGGCGGAAGTCAGAACCAGCGAAAAAAAGTATGCAGATCGATTTTGAGGCCGTTTCAGATCGTGCGGACGGGGTCGCGCTCACCGAAACCGATCGGAAAACGTCGCCGATTTCCCTCGCGTCTCCCGTGGACGAGGGCGTGAACGCCGCGCTTGCGTATCTCGCGGAGCTCTCGACCGATGTCTCCCGCTCCGTCGTCCGCTCGCGACTCAATGTGGCCGCGCGGTGGCTCGGGTTCCCCGACGCCGCGAGCTGTCCCTGGGGGCAGCTCCGGTTCGTGCATGTCGTTGGTTTTCTTCATGAACTCTCGGACAAACGGGGACTCTCCGCGAACTCCGTGAACGCCTATCTCTCCGCCGTGAAGGGCGTGGCCGAGACCGCGTGGCGCCTGCGCCAGATGGATCATCTGTCGTTCGCGGAGATCAAGGCCGTGAAGTCGCTGCGCGTGTACCGCGAGCCCGCGGGCCGTGCGCTCACCTCTGACGAGTCAAGAAAGCTCATCGAGGCCGCGGAGTCCGAGAGCGGCAGCAAGTCGGTGCGCGATCAGGCGGTGCTCGCGCTCCTGCTCGGCTGCGGACTGCGCCGGGCGGAGGTCACAAGGCTGCGCTTCGAGAACCTGTCGCTCGCGGACGGCACGCTCCGGGTGATCGGCAAGGGAAACAAGGAGCGGAAGGTGTTTCTCTCGGGCGTGATCGCGGAGAAGGTGCGGGCCTGGGTTGAGTTGCGCGGCGACACCCCGGGGTGGCTTTTCGGGCGTATCACCAAGGGCGGCAGGGTGCTGCTCAATTCGCCGCTCGACCCCTCGTCGGTCGGCCGGATCGTCGGCCGGGCCCAGGATGACTCCGGCATCGCGCCCATCACGACGCACGATCTGAGGCGAACCTTCGCCACACGGCTGCTCGCGAAGAACGTTGACATCGTTGCGGTCAAGAACCTCATGGGACACTCGAATGTCGCCACGACGGCGAAGTACGACCGTCGCAGCGAGGAGGCGCTGCAGCGCGCGGCCGAGCTCGCGGAGCTCTGAGACGACGGAGGAACAGGCTCGGACAAGGTGTTCCAAAGGTGTTCCGAAAAAGGAGGGTGTCTTGATATGCCGCTAAAATGCAGGCATGTCTCATGACAAATCCTTCCCTTTCTATATCAGGAGCACCGCAATGACCATGGCCGCCCGTTTCAGAACACTGAGCCGACTCTTTCTTGTCTTTGTTCTCACCGTCGCGGCCGGGCTCTACTCAGTCACGGCCAGCGCCGAACTCCTGAAGCAGCAGAAGCACCGCGCCTGGACGAGCGCGCAGATCGTCGTCAAGGACTTCAAGGCCGGCCGCGCCTCGGTCTTCGGCGACGACAAGAAGTGGTCGAGCCTCTTCGCCATCGATGTCCGCCAGAACACCTTCTACGCCACGACGATCTGGGTCTCGAACAACCGTAATCAGCCCAACAAGAAGTACCCGGACTGCCAGGCCCTGATCCGGATCGACAAGAAGGCCTTCAACGTGACGGTCACGCCGCGCATGGAGAACGGCATCATGTTCCTCTACTTCCACATGAAGGACCTCGGCATGGACTTCATCAATGCCGTCAAGGCCGGCAACCGCATGACGATTGACTACATCCAGGGCGACAAGGTGTTCCGCACGGAGCGCTACTCCCTCTCGGGCGCGACCGCCGCGCTCAACCGTGCCGTGAAGCTCATGAACGAGTGATTCGTTCCCTTCTGACCGGGCGGCTGACGGAGACTTATGATTCACCTCTCTGAACAGACGCCCGGGAGCGGCACGTGACCAAACGAAAGAAAAGACAGAAGCACAGTCACGGGGCGGCCGCCGACGGTTCCTTCCTCAGGGACGTCCGCGAATCCTTTGACTTCACCCGCCGCGATCTTGCGCGTGACGCCGGCGTCACGTAGCGTGCCGTGATCAACTTTGAGAAGGGCGGGCACGTCCGCGTTCCTGATCGGAGAAAGCTCAACGCATGGCTCCTCAATGCGGTCGACTCGGCACCGGACGCCTGGTGGGTTCCGCCCGATGAGAAGTGCTATTTGACGCCGCCGACGAAGCCTGTGAAGCGCAGGCAGCCGCTTGACGACGATGACGTTCCGTTCTGAGCGGCACAGGCCGCCCGGTTCCGCCAGCTCGTGTCTCGAAGAGGATTTTCGTCAAGCTGTCTACCGTATTTCGGCAGTGTTGGATCGGGCGTACAGGGTTATTCTTGCATGAGTGACAATTCAGGAAACCCCTGATAGTCATTCCAGAATTTGCAACCACTGATTCCAAAACAAGATGACCCCCGCATCCATCCCTGAGCAGGATCTTGACCGCGCCGACTATCGCATTCTTGCCTACGGCGACTCCAACACCTTCGGCTGGAAGTATGTGGCCGACGGGCAGATCTCCAGGCTCAATCCGAAGTGTGTCTGGCCGGAGGTGATGGGGCGGGAGCTGCGTTCCTCCTTTGATCCGGGGGTGACGGTCATCGGCGAGGGACTCGGCGGGCGCACGACGGACGTCGACGATCTGATCGATGCGGGAAGCGGCATCATCCCCGGCGTCGGCATGAACGGGCTCGCCTATCTGCCCGCGGCGCTCTCGAGCCACATGCCGCTCGACCTCGTCATCATCATGCTCGGCAGCAATGATCTGCAGGCCCGCATCAACCGCACCCCCGAGGAGATCGCCGCGGCGCTCGGCCGCATGGTGCGCCTCGTGCGCGAGGGCGCCTGGCAGGCGAAGGCGGACTTTCCCGTTCCCGACGTGCTCGTGCTCTCGCCCCCGAAGGTGCGTCTCACGAAAAGCACCCGCGCGGAGGTCTTTGTCGGTGCCGAGGAGAAGTCCGAGCGGCTCGCGGCTCTCATCGAGCCCGCGGTCACCGCGGAGGGGGCGCATTTCATGGACGCGGCCTCCGTCGTTCCCTATGCGAAGCAGGCCGATGAACTCCATCTCACCGAGCAGCAGCACGGTCTTCTCGGCCGCGCCGTCGCCGAGCGGGTCCGCCTGATTCTCGCGCAGAGAAGCCGCTGATTTCAGCCCGGCCAACTATCATATGAGGAGCTGTGTTCCCGACGAGGTACGCAGCTCTTTTCGTATTTCCGGTTCTTCGCTGTTAAGAGTGGGTTGATCTGAGGCTACCACCTTCGGGTAGT
>NZ_JAUNSF010000100.1 GCF_030539355.1 Sutterella sp. | reverse complement strand
CGCCAATTCGCCGTCCTGCCGTCCGCGGCTTTTCCGGTCCGCGGCTACTTTAGCATGATGCCGCCGCAAAGGCTTAAAATATTGGATTTGCGTGATTTTCTTTCTCGAGGCCATTGATCAATGACGGCTCCATCCATCGCCGCCGGCGCGCTCTCCGAACTCGGACGCACGGCTCTCATCTGTGCCCGCGCCTGGGCGGTCCGACTCGGCCTTCGCCCTGACGAGACCAAGCCCCGCGCCATCGCCGTCGGCCTCTTCACCCTCGGCACCGGCCTCTCGATGGGACTGCTGCTCCTTGCCGGTCCGACGCTCGTGACGGACACCGTGCGCGCGCAGACGCTCACGATCGAGGCCCAGACGCCGGACCTCTCGAGCGAAATCGCCTCGCTCGCCCGCATCGGCGCCTACACGCCGAAGCACTACGACGTCGCCCCCGGCGACACGCTGCTCTCGGTCTTCGCGCACCTCGGCATCCATGACAGCCAGGCGCTCGCCTACGTCGACGAGGTCCCGCAGCTGAAGCCCTTCCTCGCGCTCCAGCCGGGCCAGCACATCGCGAGCGGCGTCGGCGCCTCGGGCGAGCTCGAGTACCTGCGCCTCTACCTCGAGGGCTCCCGCTCCACGGAAGCGAAGACGATCGAGCTCTCGCGCATCGGCCGCGAGCTCGTCTCCGACGTCCTGCCCTTCACCTTCGCCACGATGGAGACCCTCGTCTCCGGCACGGCCGCCGAGGGCCTCACCGCCACGGCGAAGTCGCTCAGCATCCCGGACAACGTCGCCGACCAGCTCCTCGAGGTCTGGGACGGCGCCGACGACCCGACCCGCGCGCTCGCCGCGGGCTCCACGGTCCGCCTGATTTACGAAAAGAAGTACGCCGACGGCCGCTTCGTGAAGAACGGGCAGCTGCTGGCCGCGCAGATCATCTCGCCCGACAAGACCGTCCACGAGGCCTTCTGGTTCTCGGACGGCGAGAAGGCGGGCAGCTTCTATACGCTCGACGGCCGTTCGGCCTCGCAGACGTTCCTGCGCGTGCCGCTCGACATCAAGGACGTGAGCAGCGAGTTCGCGCCTCTGCGCCGCCACCCGGTCACCGGGCAGCTCCGCCCCCACAACGGCACCGACCTGCGCGCCCCGCAGGGCTCGCGCATCCTCGCCGCCGCCGACGGGCGCGTCACGCGCGTCGCCTTCGAGCGCCGCGGCTACGGCAACTACGTTCAGATCGACCACGGCCTCGGCCGCACGACGCTCTACGCGCACATGCAGCGCGTGCAGAAGGGCATCCGCCCGGGCGTGCTCGTGAAGAAGGGGCAACTGATCGGCCTCGTCGGCCGCACGGGCCTCGCCACCGGTCCGCACCTGCACTATGAGCTCATGATCGACGGCGTGCAGATCAATCCCGCCACCGCCGACCTCCCCGACACCGAGAACCTCTCCGCGTACCAGCTCGCGCAGCTGCGCAGCCTCGCGCAGCCCCTGCAGTCGCTCTTCGAGGACGCAGCGAAGAAGGAGGGCCTGCCCTCGCCCGAGAAGCTCCTCGCCGAGTCGCGCGCCCGTGCGGAGACCGAGGAAGCCGACGCCGCGAAGGATCCCGCCGACCGCGTGCGCCTGCGCCCGGTCTCGATGGACATCAAGGCGAGCCCGGTGCAGTTGGGCGGAGCGAAGTAATCCATGCTCACCATCGGGCTCATGACGGGAACGAGTCTCGACGGCGCCGACGCCGTCGCGATGCGCTTCCCGTCAGGCGGCCGGCCCGTGCGCATCGGCAGCAGCTCGGTCGACATGCCCGAGGCGCTCGGCCGTGAGCTCCGGGCGCTCGCCACCGGCACCGACAACGAAATTGAACGCATGGGCGACGCCTCCGTCGCCCTTGCGCGTCTTTACGCGCGCGTCACCGAGAAGCTCATCGCCGAGACGGGCATCGAGCGCGACCAGGTCGCCGCGCTCGGCGTCCACGGCCAGACGATCCGGCACCGTCCGGAGCGCGGCTTCACGATCCAGCTCAATCACCCGGCGCTCTTGGCCGAGATGACCGGCATCCCCGTGATCGCCGACTTCCGCAGCCGCGACGTCGCCGCGGGCGGCGAGGGCGCGCCCCTCGTGCCCGCCTTCCACGCGCGGATCTTCACGGGCGACGAGCCCGTCGCGGTCCTGAACCTCGGCGGCATCGCCAACCTCACGCTGCTCCCGCCCCACGGCGCCGACGAGGGCGCCTCGCCCGTGCTCGGCTTCGACACAGGCCCCGGGAACACGCTCCTCGACCACTGGATGCTCTCGCGCACGGGCGTGCCCTGCGACCGCTTCGGCCTCACGGCCTCGAAGGGCCGTGTCGACGAGGAACTCCTCGCGCGCATGCTCGAGGACCCCTACTTCAGCGCCCCGCCCCCGAAGTCCACGGGCCGCGAGCGCTTCTCGCCCGCCTGGCTCACGGAGAAGCTCGTCGTGCCGGCGCGCTACTCGACCGAGGACGTCGCCGCGACGCTCACCGAGCTCACCGCCCGCACGGTGACCGACGCGCTCGCGCGGTTCCAGAAGGGCTGCACGATGGTCTACACCTGCGGCGGCGGGACGCTCAACCCCTTCCTCGTCTCGCGCCTCAGGCACAACCTCCGCGCCCGCACGCACGTGCGCTCGGTGCTCGACACCCGCGCCTTCGGGCTCGACCCGATGGAGGTCGAGGGCGCCGCCTTCGCCTGGCTCGCCCACCGCTATCTCAACGGGCTCGCCGGGAACCTCCCGGCGGTCACGCACGCCGCGGGCCCGCGCATCCTCGGCGCACTCTACCCGGCCTGATCCCTTCGGCCGGACACGGACGAACAAAAAGCCGCGTCAGTTCTCAGACTGCGCGGCTTTTGCTCATTCCGGGGCTCCCGGGACCCGAGAGCCTGATCGCGAAAGACTAGACGCTGAAGGAGGACCCGCAGCCGCAGGTCGTCACGGCATTCGGATTGTCGATCACGAACTGCTCGCCCGAGAGACCTTCCTTGTAGTCGATCTTGGCGCCGACGAGGTACTGGTAGCTCATCGAGTCGATGAGGAGCGTCACGCCGCCCTTCTCCATCACCGCGTCATCGGCGTTCTGGGTTTCGTCAAACGTGAAGCCGTACTGGAAGCCGGCGCAGCCGCCGCCCTGGACAAACACGCGCAGCTTGAGCGCGGGATTGCCTTCCTCCTCCATGAGGGTCCTCACCTTCTCGACGGCGGCGTCGGTGAAGGTGATGGGATCGGGCATCAGCTCAGGGACTTCCTGGGCCTGGGTCTCGGACGCCGTCGTGGTCGCTTCGGTCATCGTGAATGTTTCCTGTTGTTCGTGTGCCGGCCCGCTGCGGGACGTTCCCCGGCGGGGCGCACCAATTTTTTCCTGAGGCGATACATGCTACAGCAGGCGCGGAAAAACGCAAGGGGAAACCCTCGGGTTTTACGCAACCGATCGCATCGGGACTGCGTCCGGAAGAGGTCGGACGCAATAAAAGAAAACCGCCCGTTCGACCTCTCGGAAGAGGCATCTCGGGCGGTCTTTCTTCTCCGGCGGGGAAACCCGTGGGGATCTCCCCGGAGGATGCGTTCTGAGGAAGCGGATTAGCGCTTCGAGAACTGCTTCGCGCGGCGGGCCTTGCGGAGGCCGACCTTCTTACGCTCGACTTCGCGGGCATCGCGGGTGACGAGGCCGGCGTTCGAGAGAACCGACTTGAGGCCCTCGTCGTAGTCGATCAGAGCGCGGGTGATGCCGTGACGGACGGCGCCGGCCTGACCGGACTCGCCACCGCCGGTGACGTTCACCATGATGTCAAACGTCTCGACGTTCTCGGTGAGCTGGAGGGGCTGCATGACGATCATGCGGCCGGTCTCGCGCTGGAAGTACTGGTCGAGCGGGCGGCCGTTGATAACGATCTTGCCCTCACCGCGCTTGATGAACACGCGGGCGACGGAGCTCTTGCGACGGCCAGTGCCGTAGTTGTAGTTGCCGATCATCTTATGTAGCCTCGATTAGAGATCCAGAACCTTGGGCTGCTGAGCAGTGTGCGGGTGCTCGGCGCCGGCGTAGATCTTGAGCTTCTTGATCATCGCGTAGCCGAGGGGGCCCTTCGGAAGCATGCCCTTGACGGCGATTTCCAGGGCACGGCCCGGGTGCTTCGCCTGCATGTCGCGGAAGGTCGTCTCATAGATGCCGCCGGGGTAGCCGGTGTGACGGTAGTACGTCTTCTTCGTCGCCTTTTCAGCGGAGAGGACGAGCTTGTCAGCGTTGATCACGACGATGAAATCGCCGGTGTCGACGTGCGGAGTGAATTCGGGCTTGTGCTTGCCGCGCAGGCGGAGCGCGATCTCGCTGGCCAGACGGCCGAGCACCTTATCACTGGCATCGACCACGAACCAGTCGCGCTTAACCTCAAGCGGCTTGGCCGAGAAGGTCTTCATTGCGTTCACCTAATGGTTGCTTGTGAGAGAAGTCCCCGCCCGGAAACATGCTTCGGATGGCGCCTCGGCATCGTTCCCTTTGACTGGGCCTGAGCTCTTCCCTCAGATATTGGATTCATGCGGCCGCGGGCGGAATCAGTCACGCCGCGCCGGTCGCGGTTATTCGTTTTCTCGACTGTGAGAGGCCTTCCGGGCAGTGCCAGTGGAAACCGTGGATGTGGGGTAAGCAATCCGCCCGACCTTTTCAGTCAAGGTTGCGGATTTTACTCAATCAGAAAAGTCATGTCCACTCGGGAAGGTCTTTTTTTCTTCAGCCGCCGAGCGCCGGGAGGTTCCCGAGGTAGCTCGAGAGCCCCGAGAGGAACATCTGCGTGGCCATCATCGCGAGGAGCAGCCCCGTGAGGCGCTCGATCGCGAGCGTGAGCTTCTCGCCCATGTGGCGCTCGAGCCAGTCGGCGGACGCGAGCACGACGAAGCAGACCGCGCAGGTGATCACCACCGTCGCGCCCCACTCCCAGAGGCGGTCGGGCTCGCTCGCCGCGAGCATCATGATGGTCGCGAGAGTCGAGGGACCGGCGAGCGCGGGGATGGCGAGCGGCACGATGTAGGGCTCCCCGCCCGGCGTGTCGCCGAAGACGCCTTCCTTCGAGGGGAAGACCATGCGGATCGCCATCAGCATGACGATCACCGAGCCGCCGATCGAGAGCGCGGCGTCCGAGAGCCCGATCGCGGCAAGGAAGGGTTTGCCGAAGAACATCGCGAGCAGCAGCATCACCATCGCGATGCAGCACTCGCGGAAGAGCACTCTGACGCGCCGGCTGTTCGGGACGGTCTTCATCACCGAGAGCGTGATCGGGATGTTGCCGAAGGGGTCGGCCATCAGCAGCATCAGCGTGAGGCCGCCGAGGAAACTGTATTCCATAGTTTTCACTACCCTCAAAAAATTCGGGTCCCCGGCCTGCTGGGAAGCCGGGAACCCGATTGTGATCATTTTCAGCGGCGGCTCATCGCCGCCCTGACGGCTGGATTATCTCACTTCGCGGCCTTCCTGCCCTTCCTCGGATGACGCTCCGGGGCGGGAGCCTCCTCCTCGGCGGGGAGCTCTGCGGCGGCGGCCTCGGCGACGGCCTCGACGGCCGCGGCCATCTGGCTGGGATCGATCTCGGCCGGCTTCTCCTCAGCCTTCTCCTCGACCTTTTCCTCGGGCTTCACTTCCTCGGCGGGAGCCGGGGCTTCCTCAGCGGGAGCGGGCTCGGGCGCCGGTTCAGCGGCGACCTCGGCGGCGGGCTCGGCAGGAGCCTCCTCAGCCTTCGGGGCCTCCTCGGCGACAGGCTCGGCAGGCGCAGCCTCGGCGGGCTTCTCCTCGGCCGGAGCGGCCTCGGGGGCGGGAGCGGCTTCAGCGGCAGGTTCCTCAGCCTTCGGCGCCTCTTCGGCGGCCGGCGCGGGCGCGGCCTCGGGGGCCGGGGCCGGCTCGGCAGCGGGTTCCGGAGCCGGAGCGGGCTCGGGCGCGGTGAGGGGCTCGAGCTCATAGGGCTCGCCCGCCATCGCGGCGGCGACGATCGGCATGAGCTTCTCGGTGCGCGCGGCGTCCATCTGACCGAGGCGCAGACGGCGGAAGAGCACGTCCTCGGCGGTGCGGGCGCCCTCGTTGTCGCGGCAGTAGAGCGCGTAGGCGACCACCTCGGCGCCGGCGTCCGGGCCCGAGGCCGCGGCGATCTCGATCTTCTCGGGGTCGAAGCGCTCGTCGTTGACGATCGGGAGCGTCTTCGTCACGCAGAGGCGGCCGGGCACGAGGTGACGGATCGTCGCCTCGAACATGGCGTCCTCGGCCATGCGGCGGTAGGAGGTCCACTTGCCGCCGGCGACCGTGATCATGTTGCCGAACTCGGGGAGCACGGCGTGCTCGCGCGAGGCCTTGGCGGTCGACCCGCCGTCGGGCGAGCGCAGGAGGGGCCTCAGGCCCGCGAACGCGGCGCGGACGTCCGAGCGCGAGATGGGCTTGGCGAGATAGCCCGCCGCGGTCTCAAGGAGGAAGCTGATCTCCTCCTCGGTCGCCTGCGGGTTCATGTCGGGCTCGCGCTGCTCGACGTCGGTCGTGCCGATGATCGTCATGCCGTGCCAGGGGATGCAGAAGAGCACGCGGCCGTCACGGGTCTTCGGAATGAGCATGCCCGCGTCGCCCGGCAGGAACGAGCGGTCGACCAAGATGTGCGAGCCGCGCGAGCAGCGCACGATCGAGCGCGCGTCCGGGTCCACCATGCGGCGGATCGAATCGGTCCAGACGCCCGTGCAGTTGAAGACCATGCGCGTGCGGATGCGGTAGCTCTCGCCCGTCTCCTTGTCGGTCGCGGTGACGGACTGGATGAGGCCGCCCGTGCGCTCGATCGCGGTGACGGGGAAGTAGTTGAGCGCAGCGGCGCCGTGCTGGCAGGCGGTGCGCACGAGCGCAATGCCGAGGCGCGCGTCGTCGAACTGGCCGTCATAGAACTCGACGCCGCCCGTGAGACCGTCGGTCTTCACGCCGGGCAGGCGCCTCGCGGCCTCGTCGGCCTTCATCGAGCGCGTGCGGCCGATCTGGGCCTTGCCGGCCATCGCGGCGTAGATGCCGAGGCCGACGGTGAAGTACTCGCGCTCCCACTTCTCGAAGCACGGCAGCACGAAGGGCTCGGCGTGCACGAGGTGCGGGGCGTTCTCAATGAGGCGCTTCCTTTCCTGGAGCGCCTCGGCGACGAGCCCCCAGTCGCGTGGGTTCTTCATGTAGCGCACGCCGCCGTGAATGAGCTTCGTCGAGCGCGACGAGGTGCCGGCGACGAAGTCCTGGGCGTCAAGGAGGAGCGTCGTGAGGCCGCGGCTCGCGGCGTCTACCGCTATGCCGGCGCCCGTGGCGCCGCCGCCGATGATGACGACGTCCCACATGGGGTCGGCCTTGATGCGCTCGATCGCCCCGGCCCTGTCGATGGGCTTGAGAGCGGCGGTGGTGTTGGTCTGGTCTGTCATTTGTTTTTTCCTCAGCTCCACTTGCGGGCACGGCCGACGGCCCTCGCCCATTGATTCATTCGTGATTGTCTTTCGTCGGCGCTCATCGCGGGCTCGAAGGTCCGCTCCGCGCGCCAGAGCGACGCGATCTCATCGGTGCCCGACCAGATCCCGACGGCGATGCCGGCGAGATATGCCGCGCCCGTGGCGGTCGTCTCCGTCTGGCTCGTGCGCACCACGGGAATGCCCGTGATGTCGGCCTGAAACTGCATCAGCAGGTCGTTGCGGCAGGCGCCGCCGTCGGCGCGGATCTCCGCGACCGGATGCACGGCGTCACGCGCCATGGCCTCGACCACCTCGGCGCTCTGGAAGGCGATCGCCTCCACGGCCGCACGTGCAATGTGAGCACGAGTCGTGCCGCGGGTGAGGCCGAGAATCGCGCCGCGCGCCTGCGGGTCCCAGTGCGGGGCGCCGAGACCGGTGAAGGCGGGCACGAAGTAGACGCCCGCGGTGTCATCGACCGTGCGGGCGAGCCCCTCGATCTCGTTCGACTTCTTTATGAACCCCATCTGGTCGCGCAGCCACTGCACGACGGCGCCCGCGATGAAGACGCTTCCCTCGAGCGCATAGACGGGAGCGGCGTCGCCGATCCGGTAGGCCGCGGTGCTGATGAGGCGCGAAACGCTCGAGCGGAGCTCGGTCCCCGTGTTCATCAGCAGGAACCCGCCCGTGCCGTAGGTGTTCTTCACCATGCCGGGTCTGAAGCACGCTTCGCCGAAGGTGGCGGCCTGCTGGTCGCCCGCGATGCCCGCGACCGGTATCGCCGCGCCGAACCACTCGGGGTCGGTGTATCCGACGATGCCGGAGCTCGGGACGATTTTCGGGAGCATCGTGCGCGGCACGCGGAAGATGTCGAGCAGCTCGTCATCCCACTGCCCGAAGCGGAGGTCGCAGAGGAGCGTCCTCGACGCGTTCGTCACGTCGGTCGCGTGCACCGCGCCCTTCGTGAGGTTCCAGAGCAGCCACGTGTCGATCGTGCCGAAGAGGAGCTCGCCCTTCTCGGCGCGGGCGCGCGCGCCCGGCACGTGGTCGAGGATCCACTCGATCTTCGTCGCGGAAAAGTAGGGGTCGAGCCTCAGGCCCGTCTTCGCGCAGATGAGGGGCTCGAGTCCCGCGGCCTCGCGGGCCTCGGTCTCCTTCGTCGTGCGCCGGTCCTGCCAGACGATCGCCGGAGCGACGGGGATCCCGGTCGCACGGTCCCAGACGACGGTCGTCTCGCGCTGGTTCGTGATCGCCACGGCGGCGACGTCGGCCCCCGTGAGGCCGGCCTTCGCGAGGCACTCGCGGCCGCAGGCGAGCTGCGTGGCCCAGATCTCGAGCGCGTCATGCTCGACGAATCCCGGCTCGGGATAGTGCTGGGTGAACTCGCGCTGCGCGAGCGCGCGCACCTCGCCCGACGCATCAAAGAGGAGCGCCCGCGAACTGGAGGTTCCCTGGTCGAGTGCGAGGATGTAAGGCATGGAGGCATCACCCATAAAGCAAAAGGGCCCCGGAGAAAAATCCGGAGCCCTTGTGAGTGAGGCTCAGATGCAGGATCCGGTTCTCCGTCAGACTTCCCATTTTATTTGGGTTGTCATAGATCGGCCTTAAGAAGCCCGCCCGGCGAGGGAGCGTTCACCGGGGGAGCCGACCGGACGGAGCGGATTCCGCTTCGAGGAGGAAATTACTTCTCCTCGGGGGCCTTCTCTTCCTCGGCGTCAGCCTCGGCCTCGCCCTCCTCGGCGTCCTCGAACTCGTCGGCGGCCTCGCCGTATTCCGACTCCTCGACATCGTCCTCCTCGACGTCGCCGCCGTAGATCTGGGCGGCGGTCTCGGGAGCGAGGTCCTCGGCGGCGGGCTTGACGCCGTCAAGGTTCACGGCGCGGGTGGCGTCGATCAGCAGGCGCAGGGCCTTGTTGACGGCCTCGGGGCTGCCGAAGAAGTCGGCGATGTCGCTGTCGATCTTGACGATCGCGTTGCGGGCGAACTCGGAGCGGTCGGCGTAGCGGCGCGTGTCGTAGGCGCGGGCGCGCGGGCCCGAGCGGACGCCGTAGTCGTCACGGCGGTTGTTGTAGCGGCGGTCGCCCTGGTTGTAGCGGGGACGGTCACCGTAGGAGCGGCGCTCGCCGTTCCACTGGCGGTCGCCGTAGGGCTTGCGGTCGCCGAACTCGCGGCGGTCGGAGCGCTCGAAGCGGTCATTGCGGTCATAACGGGGGCGGTCACCGTAGTCACGGCGCTCGCCGTAGGGCTTGCGGTCGCCGAAGTCACGGCGGTCCGAGCGGTCGTTGCGGTCATAACGGTCAAAGCGGTCAAAGCGGCCGCCGCGGCGGTCGCCGCCGTTCTCGTCATCAAAGGCGCGCTGCGGCGCGTTGTTCCAGAACTTGCGTTCCATGGTCATTACTCTCTTGATAAATGAAAGATTTAAGTTCGGACTCCGTTCCGCCCGCTCAACCGGTGCATATGGTCCGACCGGAGGGCGTGCTCTTCCAGACATGCGTCCGGAGTCACATCAGGGTGCTTCTCTTGGGGTAAAGGGTGGTGTCAGGCTGGAGGAGGATTTCTCGTTTCTGTCTAGTGATGATTTCGTGCCGCGGTCCGCTCCTAAATGCTCCCGAGGGGACCGGGGAGGTGATGACGCTTCGGCGCTTTTTCTCGCCGCGTCTCCCGTTGCCGCGCTCCCGGGCGTTCACCCGGAGGGGCTTCTTCTTACATGACTTGATGATCAATCGGATGCTCCGGTCCTTCTGTGGTGCGGAATCCGGAGCCGCTTCTCTTCGCTTTCAAACTGTCCAACAAACTCTCCCTGGAGCGGCTTTTTCATGTGATGCGGGCATGTCAGCCGCACCGCTCCGGAAGGCGGTGCGTATTTTAGCGGATCGCGCGCGGCGGGCGCGGCTTTTTGCATGAGGTTACGACTTGGGGCAAAGCCTCGCGTGCGAAACATGCGTCAGAGCGGCCGAAAAAGGCTAAACTTCTCAGTGAGGATTCATCGGAAGTGAAAGGGCAACTCTTTCAAGAATTTCCCCGGAGCCTCCGACGGACTTCTGTCAAAACCAAACAGCAGAGAACAACAAAAAAGCGAGGTTCCTATGGCTGCTCAGATCATCTTTCATGGCATCAACCGCTCCCCGGCCGTCGAAACAGCCGTGAATGAGAAGCTTGCCGCTCTCACGAAGTTCGACAACCAGCTCGGGCCCTGCAAGGTGACGGTCACCCAGGAAGGTCATCAGACGATGGGCGCGTTCACGATCCGCATCGACCTGCCGGTGGCGGGCCGCAACCTGATCGTCACGCGCACCAACCAGGACGTCATGGCGGCGATCAACGAAGCCTTCGACACCATCCGCCGCGGCGTGGTCGAAGAGGCTGACAAGCGTCGTCAGCGCTGATCCGGCGCACAAGGGAAGCGCGCCTCATCCTCCGGCGGAAACGGAGCGTCTCCCTGAAACAGTCGGCCGCAGGCCGCGTTTCCTCACGGAAGTGAAACGCGCCTGAGGCCGATTTTTTTGTCCCCGGGTTTCGTGCGCCCGGGCGGTTCAGGACGCGCAGGCGAGAAAAAAGCCTGCTCGGACGGACCGAACAGGCTTTCTGAAAATTCTGGTGGAGGATAGCGGGATCGAACCGCTGACCTCTTGCATGCCATGCAAGCGCTCTCCCAGCTGAGCTAATCCCCCGGAAT
>NZ_JAUNSF010000099.1 GCF_030539355.1 Sutterella sp. | reverse complement strand
TGACCGCAGGCGGAAGTCAAGGGGCGGCCCACTGAAATCTCATGCGTTAGCCCTGAAAACTCAAGGAAATTCCGCGGCAAACTGCTAAAATTGACAGTCTGCGCCGCGCGAAAATTCGTTCCGCCTCGGCGTCAACCTGACCAAAGAGTTTCTTTCATCCATGCGCAACAGCTGGCTCTACCACTTCCTCGCCCTCTTCGTCGTTTGCTGCTGGGGGCTTTCCTTTGTGAGCACCAAGGTGCTCTACGGCTACGGCATGGGCCCCTGGGCCGTCGTCGCGATGCGCGCCGTGCTGGCCTACGGCCTCCTCATCCTCATCGCCCCGAAGGATCTCTTCGCGGGCTCGGTCCGCAACGAGATCGTTGTGGCGCTCGTCGGCATCGCCTCGGTGCCCCTCTCCTACGGCCTGCAGAACCAGGCCCTCGTCACGGGCCAGGCCTCCACGACCGCCGTCCTCGTCTGCATGGGCCCGGCGATCTCGGGCATCCTCGCGCTCTTTGCACTGCGCACCCTCAAGATGCACTGGATGACCTTCCTCGGCATCGTCGCCTGCGCCACCGGCTCGGCGCTCGTCTACTTCGACGCGGTCATCATGCATGAGTGCGCGACGAAGGGCTTCTGGCTCGGCATCATCGCCGCCTGCGCCTTCGCCTTCTATTCGCTCGTCGTGCGCGCCCTCGGCGACCTTAATCCGCTGCTGGTGCTGCGCAAGGCCACCGGCTACGGCGTGATCTTCTCGCTGCCCTTCTTCTTCAACGAGGGCCCGACCGAGGCCGTCCTGATGCAGGATCCGGTCGTGATCGGCAACTTCCTCTTCCTCGCCCTCGTCGTCACCGCGATCGGCCACAGCCTCTGGCAGTACGCCGAGCAGGGAGTCGGCGCCACGGCGGCCCGTGCCTACGTCTTCCTCTGGCCGGTCGTCGCGATCGTCGCCGGCATCTGGATGCTCGACGAGGTCTGGAGCTACATCGGCATCATGGGCGCCGCCATGATCCTCTGCGGCGTCTTCTGCGCCCAGACGGGCCTTGCCCGCGTCGCCCGCGAGATGGCCAAGCGCTTCTGAGAAAAGAATCCCGGCGGGCTGACCGAGTCCGCCGACTGATACAGCGAGAGGCCTCACGGCGAAAGTCGTGAGGCCTCTTCTTATGCGGCTCGCGGGCCGCCGCCCGTGAAGGGATTTCAGGCGGCGGCCGCGGGGGTGCAAAAAGTGATTACCAGCGGATCGAGACGAGCTCGCGGTGGTGCTCCGCCTTCTCGAGCTCATCGACGAAGCCGATGGCGTAGTCGGCGTAGCTCACCTCGCTCTTTCCCTCGGCGTTCACCGAGAAATTCGAGTCCGTGAGCACGTACTTCCCCGTGCGCGGGCCGTCCGGGAGGAACACGGCGGCCGGGCTCACGCAGAGCCAGTCAAGGTCCTCCTGCTCGCGCAGCGCGTCGTACTGGGCGCGCATGCCGTTGGCGACGGGCTTGTAGGCCTCGGGGAACTCCGGCGTGTCGACGAGCTGCAGCGTGTGCTCGGGATTGACGTAGAGGCTGCCCGCGCCCGAGACGACGACGAGACGCGTGTCGGTGCCCCCGAGGAGCTCGGCGAGGTGCAGGGCCGCCTTGCGGTGGAGCGGCATCGCCTCAGGCGTCCAGACGCCGATCGCGAGCACGACGGCGTCGAGCCCCTGGAGATCCGTGAGCGTGACATCGAGCACGTCACGGATGATCGCCTTCGGAGCGGCGGATCTGTTCTCGCCGCGCACGATGGCGGTGACGTCAAAACCACGGGCGACCGCCTCGGCGGTGATGAGGCTGCCGGCCTTGCCGTTGGCACCGATGACTGCGATTTTCTTCATGATGATGGTTCCTCTTGAAAATGTCATCCTTCAGAGGGAATCCGGTGAAAGGAGAAGAAAAGCTCCGGATCCGGCCTGAAGGAAATTGGTTTGATATCGAACGTTTGATGACATCATAGACCCTGGGTCACTGTCTTTGAACCCAAATACTTTGGTTCGATGTCGAACGATTTGTATCGCTTTGTAAGGACCGTGCGGACGACAGCGCCGGCCGGACGGGAAGGACAAAACGGGGAGGAGATGCCCGGGCGGTGAAATGAGAAATCGGAAGGGCGTCATCCTGAAATCAAGGCCCTGTGAGGAATTCCATGGCACCTCAGACACCGGAGAAAACGAACACGGAAACCCGTGCCCCGGGGGACCCGCGCCGGGGAAATGGCGGACTGGATCCGTTGGACCCCTCACTGACAACTCGGCCTGATCTCTTCATTGAGAAATCCTCGGAATGAAAGCTGGAGTACCGCAATGAGGCGCAGGAGAGAGAAACTGAGAAACCATCGCGACACCGATTGAACACCGAGACAAATGATCAATTGACATCCAAAGAAGAATGGAGAAGACAAACAGAAGAGACGTTCACATCAATGAACCTTGTGACTGACTCAATTCAGTCACTCAATCCGTTTCATGACTTTCACTGGAAGGACTTATCAGGGTTCAATTCTTCTTACGACTCGATCTTCCGGGACCGGAAGTTTCTTAATCTGACTATGCCGAACACTTCTCTCATTGAGAACGAGATCGTCATCTTTCTTCTCATTCGTCTGCTGACGAACTGTACTGAAGAACTCCGCTCCGCTTCATCCGAAAAGGAAGGCACTGACAGGACTGTTCAACCAGGAGCACAAGCGGCAGAGCGTTTGTTCTCAATCATCGATTCCGACATGTTCACAGTCTGATTCACAGGATATCCACAGCAATGACTCAGGTTGAAGAAGAGACTAAAGCCCGGTAACGACAGCATCATTCATTCCTGGGGTGTCACTGATCCAGGAGTGCAGAACATCGTGACACAGCCGGTGCCGCGGCAGCCAGCCGTCTGGAGGCTCCGGAGGCGCATATTCCGGCAGGGCAGGGGAGGGCCCGGGCCGGCCGGAGCGGCCGGCGAGGAGTGAAGTCATTCCGCAGGGAGGCGAATTCAGAACCGCCGCAGAAGAGTGGAGACACTCGCCGGAGCGGCGAAAAGGGCCTCCGGCGGGTCCGGAGCGAGGCCGAGGAAATTTTAACCCATCGTATGATGCATGTTAAAGCACTTTACATGTGCTAAAGTCAGCTTTAAGCATCCTGACAACGACCGTCCGGACCCTCCGGGGCGTCCTTTTTCAGGGGTTCCCGGGCTGCCGGAGGCCGAATGGCGAACTCCACCAGGATGAACTATAATTCGCATAATCCTGCGTATTCCCTAGGTTAACATTGCTTTTAGGAGATGTTATGCGCCCTTCTCTCGCCGTCGAGGAATCTCTGCGTGCTCTCGGCACGGACATTCGTTCCGCGCGACTCAAGCGCCGTCTTCCACAGGCAATCGTGGCTGAGCGATCAGGAATTTCACTAAACACGCTCTCCAAGATTGAGAAAGGCGATCCGGGAGTCTCCATTGGCAACATTGCCTCCGTGCTGCAGTCGATCGGTCTTCTCTCACGTCTCACGCAACTTGCCTCCGCAGGCGAGGACGAGGCCGGTCTTCTTCTGGAGGAACGCAACCTTCCCCAGCGCATCCGCCTGAAGAAGAAGCCTGCCGCTCTCTGAATTCCCTGCGGAAGCACTCCGATGGAACTCCCCTCTTCCTCTTTCCCGGTACATCTGAGAAACAGGATATTTTCCTGGGCTTCACTTCAGTCGGCGCACTTCGCCATAACCACATATTCTCGTTCCTCATCCTTCTGAAGAGGTTCACATGACTCGATCGACTTCTTCCTCTTTTCGCCGCTGGGAGGTCCGTGCCACTGCGCTTCCGGATTCACCTCTTGTGGGTGAGCTTTTCTGCCCTCTCCTTCCCGTCGAAAAGGAAACCGAGGATGCCACCGAAGCACTCTTCGACAGCGATGAGGACGAATGGAGCCAGGAACCGGGGAAAACCGGCGGAATGACCGCTAAAGGCCGAGGATCGGGTTCGCGAGTGAATGGGACGGGTTCTGTCCGTAAGGCACAGAAATCAAAAAGTATGGAGAGAGCCTCGGCAATTGCACCGCAGTTGCCCAGATTCAGATACAGTCCGGAATGGATTGAATCAGGCTTCTCAATTGGATCTGATTTGCCATTGCAATCGAAAGTAATGACGCCATTAAAGGGTCGAAAGATATTCGGATTCATGGCGGACCGTGCTCTGGGGCCCGATTCGGTGGCCGTTTTTGAAACGGCAAAAAAAATGGGGAGTCATCTGGCAGAGGGGTTCGAGGACGCCGGAAATGAGGAGAGGGCCGCGGTGCTGCTGCCGTCGGCCTCCGCGCACGCGGGCGGCCTGAGCTTCTTCCTCGACGGAACGCCCGCCGGGTCGCCGGCAAAAGTTCCCGGTGCCTCCCAGTCGGTCGAGCCCATGCTCTACGCCAGGCACTCTCTCGGCCGCGGCCGGCAGAAGCAGAAGAACCTGATCACCCTCGCCCAGGCGACGACGCTCCCGGGAAAACACTCCGCCTTCGTCGTGCTCTCGGAATCAAGCGAAGCTGTGCTGACGCTCGGCCACGAGGCCGACATGATCAACGTTCCGCTCTGGCGCGGCCTTCTGATGGACCTCGCCCGTGACTGCGGTCTGCGTGTCGCGCATACCAAAACCGCCCAGATCTCGGGCGAGCAGATGCTCTTCACCGAGCGTGTGGACCGTGACGAATCGGGCGAGGTGCTGACGCTCTCGGCCCGGACCCTCTCCCCCTCCTACACCGCGACCTGGCTCGGCATGGCCGACATCCTCAACGCCGACGGCACCGCGCCGACCGAGGACCTGCCCGAACTCTGGCGCCGCATGGTCTTCATCCTGCTCACGGGGTCGGAAACCTCAGGCGCAAAATGGCTGTTCTACCGTACGGATCTGGGCTGGCGCATTGCGAAAACGCATGGATTTTCGCCTCAGACCGGGGCCCCCAGACCCATGACCGTCGACGGCCGCAGGACCCTCACGAGCATTGAGGATGCGATCGCGCTCTGCCGGTACTTCGGACTCACGCTGCGGGACGCCAAGACCACCGCCCTTTCGATGCGCCGCTCGATCGCCGACTGGCAGGACCGCGCGCTTGCCCTCGGCGCCGACCCCGGTGAGATCGAAATCCTTCGTCCGGGCTTCGAAGCCATGTAATTCGGAGGAAACCGCGAAAAAAAAGTTGGCAGATGTCAGGATCTGTCACAAACCCTTCGGACTGCCGGGCGCGGACCTATCTATATTTGCAGGAGCTGCCGTCCGGCAGCTCATCCGAAAGCCGATTTTCCGCAGCCATGTCAGAAAAGTGCAGATTCTCTCTTTTCTGCAGATCTCAAGAATCTCCTACTGTTCTGCAGGATCAGATCGTTTCAGAAGGTTTTTTACCGTCTCCCGAATCCTCTCCGCTTGATAGAATTTCAACAGTTCATCCGTTGAGGAGCCCGTCATGAGAGCCGACATCGCCCGTTCGCTCGCCGATTTCTGCCGGAGACTCACGCCCGAGGTCGGCTTCATCCCGACCGCCGTGCCGGGTCTCGCCTGCGTCCGCCGCATCGCCGCCGGCGAAAAGCGCTCCTTCCAGAATCCCTATGTCGCGGTCGTTCTTCAGGGAAGAAAGCGTACGGCCGTCGGTTCGGTCGAGCACACCTACGGTCCGGGCGACATCGTCGTCACCTGCATCGACTTTCCTTCCTTCACGACGATCGAGGAAGCCTCGCCCGAGAAGCCCTTCCTCTCGGTGGTGCTCGAGATGAACCGCGATCTGATGACGGAGCTTTCATTGCAGCTCACCGAGCAGAGTCTCCCCGAGGAAGCGGGCGGCCAGCCCTTCTTCGTCTCGTCCTGCTCGGACAGCATTGCCGCGAGCTACCTGAGACTACTTGAACTCACCGAAACACCGGACGACATTCCGCTCCTCGCGCCGATTCTCACCCGGGAGCTGCACGCCCGCCTTCTGCTCTCCCCCCTGGGCGGCTGGATCCGCGGCGTCTGCTCGGTCGGCACGCACTCGAACCAGATCGCCCGCGCCGTGACGCTCATCAAGAACGACTTCCGTCAGCCGCTCACCGTCGCCGACGTCGCCCGCCGCGTCGGCCTCTCCGAGGCAAGTTTCCACCGGCACTTCAAGGCCTGCACGGGTCATACACCCATTCAGTACCAGAAGATCCTGCGTCTCTACGAAGGCCGGCTCATTCTGAAGAGCGGCAGGAAGAGCGTCTCGGGCGCCGCCTACGAGGTGGGCTACGCGAGCTCGTCGCAGTTCACGAACGACTACCGCCGCTTCTTCGGCATGTCCCCGCGAGAAGACATCAGGGCAGGCTTCACCGCCGAGGGCACGGACGAGGCCGCCTGACCGGAATGCCCTCCTCTCCAGGGAGGGCTCTGTATAACAAAATTCATCATCGGAGCCGGTGTCCCCGGCTCCGTTTTTTGAATCTGTCTACAGGATGGGCTGGGTGCTCCAGGGCGGGATCGCCCGGTACGCCCGGAGCAGGGTGTCGGCGAAGCCGTCGAGCGAGAATTCGGCGTCGATGCCGAGCGCTTCGCAGCGGAAGCGGATCCCGACGGAAGAGCAGAGCGTGTCCATGTCCACGTGCAGGTCGAAGTCGAGCGGAATCAGAACCGCGTTTGTGTTCTCCGACCACTCGGCCGATGTCTCCATGCTCCGCCAGGAACCGCCGTCAAGCGAGAAGCTCAGCTCGACCGCCCTCTTCCGGCGTCCTCCCATTCCCGTCGTCACCGCCGGACAATCCCGGACAACCAGCAGATCCGAGAGCAGGTGCTGCGAGTGCGTGAGCACCATCATCCGCTCCTCGGGTGCCTCCGCGTCGAACGTGAAACGGTCAATCTGGCCGGCGTGTTCATCGACCGGCGTGATGAACCAGTCCCCCACGCGATCGCAGCCGTCCTTGAGATCGGAGAAGGCGATCTCCTCGTCGGAGATTTCCTCCTCAATGTCGAAGCGCCTCAGCACAGGCGAGTACCAGCTCTGGGGAATCTGATGCCGCCGGAAGACAATCTCGTCAAAGCCGACCTCGACCTTCACGAACCCGTAGTTCGGCCGCGGCCCGCCCTTGTGGACGCGGACGTACGCGAGGAAGTACTCGAAGTTGCCGGGCTGCGTGAGGATCGTGACCGCCGCGGCGCAGTCGACCCCGCTGCGTCCGATGCGGAACCCCCAGGGATTCGGCATCTCCCGCATGAGTCCGAGCACATGGTCGAAGAGCGTGTGTTTCCGGAAAAATGCCCGGTATTCCTCGGCGCTCGTCGGGAACACGATGCCGAGTGCAGCGATGTCGGCCGGGGGCACGTCGATGCCTGTGATCTCCTCCCCGCCCTCGACGATCGTGAGCAGACAGGTCCTCAGCCAGTCGTCGTCAAGTCGCGACTCCTCCGCATCGAATTCAGTCTCCTCCGGCTCAGCCTCCGCCGCGGATTCGCTCTTCCTGATAATGTCCATCAGGCTCACGGTGCACCTCCCAGTCCTTCTCTTTTCATCGGAAATACGGAATAACTCCGGATATTATCATGATGAATTGGGAAGTGTCAAATTTCAATTATTTTATCTTGATAATATCAAAAAATCAACCCATTTAAATAGTGAAAATATTCATGTTCCATACGGAAGACGGGCACCGGTGCCTCGTCCGGTGCCCTTCGCTGGCGCTGCTGTCGTCTCTTTGATTACTTCCGGACGGCCTGCCGCGGCCGTCCGATGTCTCAGGTGAACGTCAGGCGAGACTCTTCGTGAAGAAGTCGCCGAGCTTCGCAAACGGAATCATGTTCACGCGGTCGTAGAGGTCCGTGCGGTTGGCGCCCTCGACGACAAAACGCTCCTTGGGCTCGGCGGCCGCCGCAAAGGCCTGGTCGGTGTAGTGGCGCGACGGGGCGGCGTCGCCCACCACCATCAGGATCGGGCGCGGCGAGATCAGATCGATGTTCTCGAAGGGGAAGAAACTCAGGAACTTCACGTAGCTCGCAGGCGTCATGCGGCGGTCATTCGGAGCGTATTCACCGCGCGGCGTGCGGTAGTAGGCGTTCGACTCGACCGACTCGACGAAGCCCGGATCGTTCTGGCCGGGACCGTAGGCGGGCGCCCCCGAATCAACCTGCTTCCAGCGGAATTCGCCGATGCGCTTCAGGTCCTCGCGCAGACGACTCTCCGGACGGTCGCCGCGCACACCGGTGCGGAAGTACTCGCCCATGTCGTACATGGAGACGGTCGCGACCGACCTGATGCGGGCATCCATCTTCGCCGCAGCGAGCGCGAAGGCGCCCGAGGCACAGATGCCGAGCACGCCGATGCGCTCGCGACCGACATAGGGGAGCGTGCCAAGATAATCCACCGCGGCGGAATAACCCTCGACATAAAGATCCGGGCAGATCTGGCCGCGGGGATTGCCGCCGCTCTCGCCCCAGCCGTAGTGATCGAAGGCGAGCGTGACGAAGCCCGTCTCGGCGAGTTTCTGCGCGTAAAGAAGCGCGGCCTGCTGGCGTACGGCGCCGTGCGGATGGCTGATCGCGATCGCGGCGTTCTTCGCCGACCGGTCGAGCGTCTTCGGCAGGCACAGGCTCCCCGCCCGCTCGAAGCCGTAGATGTCCTTGAAACGGACCGTTTCGGTGACGACCGAGGCGCTTCTGTAGAAGTTGTCGGCGTCCGGAGCGTTGCCTGCGGCGGGGGCCGCGGGCGCGGCCATCACGGCGGAGATGCCGGGGACGGAGGCCGAGAGGACGGTCATGGTCTTGAGAGCATTGCGACGGTTCATGGTTTGAACTCCTTTTCAGTATGTTTTCAGAACAATCCGTTCTGTTTCAGTCGGATCGAGTCCGAGGAAGACCCGGCTGAAATGTTCAGACAGTGTCCCGGGCGGGCCGCCCAGGCAAGAGTGGCGCGGCCCTTTTCCGAGGACGGAGAGCGTCATCATTCAAATGACGCCTCACTTCTTCGCGGCGCGGCTCGCGAGGACGCGCTCGAGCACGGCTCCGGCCGCATCGGCGCGCTCGGCGCCGCACTCGGTGCGGATCACCTGCACGAGTCCGCGCATCTGCCCGGCCGTGATGCCGGTGTTCATGGCGGCGCCCATGTGGAAGGTCATCTGTCCCGCGGTGCCGGTCATGCCGGCGAGGGCCCCGACCGTGGCGAGCTCGCGGCTCGGGTGGTCAAGGTTGTCGCGGATGAAGATGTCACAGAAGAGATGCTCCTTGAGGAACGTGTCGATCGCGGGCGCGAAGAGCTGGTAGCCCGAGGGCGGCGGTATCACGGCGCGGCCGCCGAGTTTCGCGCGCATCTGCGCACCGTACTCGTCCTTGTTGATGTTGTTCGGCACGGGCGAGGGCTCCTTTCCGACGGGGTCCTGGATCCCGACCTTGCCGCGCTCGTCCATAACCTTCATGAAGGTGTTGATGGCGTTGAGGCTCCTCGGGAAGCCCGTGTAGGCATAGAGCTGCACGAGCACTTCCTTGATCTCATTCACGGTGAGGCCGCTTTCGAGCCCCTTCACGAGACCGGTGCGCAGCGCGTCGAGGTTCCCCGAGGCGGTGTGGGCCGCGATCGCGACGATCGCCTCCTGGGAGGGGGAAAGCGCATCGGCCGCGGCGGCGGAACCTGCCGAAAAAGCTGCTGCGGCGGCGAGCAGGACGGCATTCATGATCTGACGACGGACTTGCATTTCTTTCACTCCTTCTTCGTTTCCGGATAGACGTACTGTTCGGCCGAGACCTCCTCCATCCAGGTGACGTTCTTCCCGTCCTTGAAGGCGGTGATGGCCATGTGGCTCATCGCGGTCGTGGGCGTCGCGCCGTGCCAGTGCTTGAGCCCCGGCGGACACCAGACGATGTCGCCCGGGTGCACGCGCTCGACCTTGCCGTCGGGCGTGCCGATGAGGCCCTCGCCCGTGAGGATCACGAGGCGCTGTCCGGCGGGGTGCGTGTGCCAGAAGGTGCGGGCGCCCGGCTCGAACGTCACGACAGAGACGGTGAACGGGTTGAGATCGTCGCGGCGCGCGATGCTGTCGTGGCGCACGGCGCCCGTGAAGGTCTCGTGGCCGCCCGTGCGCGAGGGCGTGTCCCCGGGATGCGTGACGGTGTGGCCGGGCCCTGCGGCGACGGCCGAGCCCATCAGGGCGGCGATGCCGACGGCGGCGGCGGCGAGTTTCGTGGCGTGCTTCATGGTGTTTCCCTCTTTTCTTCAGTGGATCGCTTCACTTGCGACACCTGCAGTTTAGAAACAGAGAACCTATGAAAAAGCCGGATTACCCGCTGATATCTGCTAAATCCTGTCACTAGGCGAGAATCAGGCAGATCAGAGTGTATGCTTCAGCCTGCGGCACTGCCCCGGGCCGCCCTCCCCGGGGGAGTTCTCTCTCCTCCCACAGGATTGACATATATGAACGACAGAATGACTGAACGGACCGCGGCCGCGGTCATGGCCCGCTGCAGGCTGGCGGGCGGTGCCGCCGGCTTCAACGCGACGCCGGTTCCGGGCCTCGCCGTCGTGGTGAGAACCCGGGCGGGCGAGCAGCGCTCGTTCCAGAAGCCCTACGTCGCGCTCGCGCTCCAGGGCCGCAAGCGCACCGTGGTGGGCACCACCGAGCATGTCTACGGCACGGGCGACGTCGTCACGACCTGCATAGACTTCCCGTCCTTCACGACCGTCGAGGAGGCCTCGCCCGAGCGGCCCTTCATCGCCGCGGTGCTCGAGCTCAACCGCGATCTGATGACGGAGCTCGCGCTCACGCTCGCCCCCGGCCGGCCCGCCTCCGAGCCGCCCGGCCAGCCCTTCTTCGTCTCGCCCGCGACGGAGGCAATCGCCGACGTGTTCCTAAGGCTTCTCGAGCTCACGGAGCGCCCGGCGGAGATCCCCGTGCTCGCGCCGATTCTCGTGCGCGAGCTCCATGCGCGGCTCCTCCTCGGCCCGCAGGGCGAGTGGCTCCGCAGCATCTGCGCCTACGGGTCGCACGCGAGCCAGATCGCCCGTGCCGTGAGCCTCATCAAGTCGGACTTCCGCGGGCAGCTCGTCGTCGCCGACCTTGCGGGCCGCGTCGGGCTCTCGGAGGCTTCATTCCATCGCCATTTCAAACAGATCACCGGACACTCGCCGATCCAGTACCAGAAGCTCATGCGGCTCTACGAGGGGCGTAGTCTGCTGAGAAGCGGCCGCCGTTCCGTCTCGGCCGCGGCCTTCGAGGTCGGGTACGCAAGCGCCTCGCAGTTCACCAATGATTACCGGCGATTCTTCGGGCTCTCGCCCCGTGAGGACGCGAGGAACGGCTTCGCCGCGGCCGCGTGACCGCTTTCCGACTTCAAAAAA